>CAZWOV010000023.1:0-14985 GCA_964635645.1 uncultured Planctomycetaceae bacterium
CATTTTATTATTTAGTTGGGGCGTTTTCAAAACTTTTTATTTTTTCCAGAAATTTCAGCGGCCGTCCGCATTTAAGGAACAAGAACTCTTTCGAGTATTTTTTTCAGAAAATCCTCTGCGTTTTGTCTCGAATTGTTTTTAAAGGAAGATTTCAGGACGATTCGGTGCGCCAACACGGGAACCGCAAGAAATTTGACGTCGTCGGGCACAACGTAATCTCTTCCCTGAACTTTCGCCCACGCCTGCGCCGCTCGGTAGAGAACCTGGAGACCGCGCGTACTGACTCCAACTCGACAAAGAGGATCCCGCCGCGTCGCGTCCGCAACGTCCATGAGATAATCGATGATCGAGTCTTCAACCCGGACGTTTCGCGTTTCTTCCTGAAGGAATCGAATTTCATCAAGCGAAATCACGGGTTCCAGATCCGTTTCCGGCGTTAAACGTCGAGCAAGCAACTCTTTCTCCTGTTCGCGCGGAGCGTAACCGATTGAAATTCTCATAATAAAACGATCAAGCTGACTTTCCGGCAAAGGAAACGTCCCCTCAAATTCCATTGGATTCTGCGTCGCAATAACAAAAAAAGGGTCAGGAAGCGGCCGCGTAACGCCGTCGGTCGTAACGCGCCGTTCCTCCATCGCTTCCAAAAGAGCGCTCTGAGTTCTTGGCGTCGCGCGATTAATTTCATCAGCCAGAACAATATTCGCAAAAACCGGTCCCGGCATGAAACGCCATGCGCTTTCTTCCGACTCTTTCAAGACGGCCGGCACGGAACTTCCAGTAATTTCAGTCGGCAGAAGATCCGGCGTAAACTGGATTCTCCGAAACGTTGCATTCACGCTTCGGGCCAGAGTTCTCGCCAGAAACGTTTTTCCAACGCCCGGAACGTCTTCCAAAAGCAGATGCCCCCCGGCAAGAAGAGCGGTCAGACAAAGCCGAATCGTCTGAGATTTTCCAAGAATTGCTCTTTCGATCTGATTTTGAAGTTTCGCAAGCATTCTGAAGTTCCTGAATAAAAAACGAAAATCAACGCGCTTCGGGCAAAGTTAACGCCGCGGCGCCAATCAGCGCCGCCTCGTACCCCAAGGCCGTCGGTTCAATTCTGACGTCCGCATTCGCGCGATGAAAAATATTTTTCTGAAATTCAGCTTCCAACGTTGGCGCAAACAGTTTCCATGCGCGCGACACTCCGCCTCCAATGATAATTTTTTCCGGATTCAGGATATTCGAGGCATTAGCCAGCGCATGCCCGAGGATTTTTCCCTCGCGTTCAAAAGTTTTGACTGCATTTTCATCGCCAGCTAAAGCGCGTTTCGCAATTTCAGCCGCCGAAACCCGCTCTTTGGTTAAACGGGCGTAAAAACGGGAAATTCCAGGCCCCGCGCATTCTGCTTCAAGACAGCCACGATTTCCGCAGCCGCACAATTCGCCGTTTTCAACAACGTTGAGGTGTCCAAACTCTCCGGAAAAACCACGCGAACCACGATAAATCCTGCCGTTAAGAACAATACCGCCTCCAATACCGTTGGAAATCGTCAGCCAGATAAAATTATCCGTTTTCCGACACGCTCCAAAAATCCCCTCCGCAATAGCGCAGGCGTTCACGTCGTTTTCAATGAAAACGGATTTTCCAAACCGTTTTTCAAGGACGTCGACGACAGGAAAATTTTGAATCCCCGAAAACGGAGCGTAAATCCAGACGCGCTCATCCGCAAGCCCCGGTATCGTGACGCCGACGGCATGAATCGCATTAAGCGGATATTCTTCCAAAAGAGAGTCCGCGAGTCTTCCAATCGTTTCAAGAATTCCATCCTCGGTCGTTTCTGCCGGCAAACTTTCGCCAACCGTTTTAAGTATTTCGGGATAAGAATACTTCTCTTCAGAGAAACGTCGGGGGTCCGTATTTTCCGTCAGCCGCATTACTCCCGCAAGCATTTTGGAACCGCCGATATCTACCGCTAAAATCAGTTTTTCCATAAAAATCTCTTTCCAGACTTTAATTCTTTTTTCTTTTTTTCATTAATCGGCACGATTCTGCGGATTATGTTGATTATTTTTTAAAAAATGGATTTTTCAGATGTTTTAGTTTGACGGATTCAAAAAATTACCGATAATTCAGATAAGTCATGGTTTCAGGGTAAAATTACGCCCATTCCCCCAAAGCCCTGATTATCGACTCTAAAAGTCAAAACAAAATTTAAAAAATTCAACATACATCATGGAGAACGAACTATGGCAGCCAAACGGCTAAACATTCAATTCGTCGTCATTCTTGTCTCAATCGTCGTCGTATTGGGATTGGGGGCGTTGCTGCTCCTCCATATTCAAAGCAGCCGCCAGATCTCGCAAAGTTATCAGATGGGACTTGCGGCGTTTGACGAGGGGAATATGGAAGAAGCTCGTATTCATCTTGGACATGTCGCAGACAAACTGACGTCTCATGAAGATCAGATTGAAGCGTTGCGTAAATTGGCCTTCGCGTATGTGGATCTTCTCAACCAGCCGAATAAAAGTCACCGGGACGTCGAACTCAGCCTGAATGTTATTGAGCGGACGCTTCAATTAGACCCGGTGGATCTGGGACAGGACCGCGTTCCACTGAAAGAAGCGCGCGCCCAGTGTCAGCTCCTTATGGCGAAACCGGGAGCCGCCGCCCAAACTTTCATTGAACTGGCAAATGAATTTCCGGACAATCCGCAGTATCTCTTAAGCGCGGCCGAATGTTACGTCAAGAATAAAGACTCAAAAGCCGTCGACGCCCTGTCAAAGCTCGTTTCACGGCATCTCGATTTTATTCCGGGCTGGATAGCTTACGCCCGATATCATCAGGAACTCGGTCAAATGGACCTTGCCATGCAAAACCTGAATTCCATGGTAGATTCTAATCCGGATTCCGCTCAGGCATACGCGCAGCGTTCCCTCTTTCTTTACGCTCATCCCGAAATGGGCGAAATGGCGTTGGCAGAAGAATCGGCAATAAACGCTCTGCGTCTGAATCCCAATAATCTGGACGCGCTGCTTGCCGCGGTAAGAATGTACACGGAACGTAAAAAATTCGAACAGGCGCACGAATGTTTCGAGAAAGCCGTTAAAATCGCCAAGTCTCTCGAAAATCGAAAAAACGATCAACGGGTTGTTGAAATCGGCATCCAGCTCGCCGACATGGAAGGAAAACCGGAGAGTGCATTGGAGTTACTGCAGAACGACGTCCAGGACGACCCGCAGAATATCGGCAAACGCCTGAATCTTTTCCAACGTCTCATCGTTCTGGATAAAATGGAAGAAGCCCAGAAAGAAATTGATAATTTGCGGCAAGTCAGCAAACTTTCTCTCGAAGCTCTTGGATTCTTTGAAGCAATCATTGAAATTCGCGAAGAAAAATGGGCCAGCGCCGTCAAAAAACTTGAACAGGCGCGGGCCTTCATGGGACAGCAACCCGAAATGCTCGCGTACATTGACAGGCAACGCGCGCTCTGCTATGGAAAACTGGGGCAGCTTGACAAACAGTTTGAAGCCTTCCAGAAAGCGGTGCAGAACGTAAACGAAGCGACTTGCGTTCCTTTTTATCTCGCGTATATTCACGCGCTGCATTCCGCCGGAAAAATCCCTCAGATGGAGAACGTTCTGACGGAACTCATGGATAAAATCGGGCGAACCGAATTCATGAAATACCATGAACTTCGCACCCTTTATTTTGCCCTGCGTCAACAGAAAGAAGCGCTCAAACCCAAAGAGGATCAAAACTGGGACGTCATTAACTCCGAAATGTCCAACAACAACATGAACGCAAACAACCCGGAAGGAGTTCTTCTGAGCGTTCGAATGCTGGTGAAACAGGAAAAAATCGACGACGCCAAAGAACTGTTAAACCGCGCTATCAACGAACAGCCCAATACCATCGCGTTCGTTTCCTATCTTGCTCTCCTCGAAGCCCAGGAAAAGAATTTTAAAAAAGCAATTGAGATTGTGGACCGGAAACTTGAAGAAAAGAAAGGAAATCCGGGCCTTCTCATCACAAAAATCCGTATTCTTTCACAAATGAAGGCGGACGACGAAGAGGTACAGAACGATATCGCAAAACAGTTCAAAGAAATCGAAGAACTGGCTTATCGAATGCCCGATAATATCAAGGTAACGGTTCTTAAGCAACTTGCCATGGGATGGATCCAATTCGAAAAACTGGAAGAAGCGGACCGCGTCTACTCCTCAATTATTCAATTTGAACCGGAAAATATCGGCATTAAAATTCAACTTTTCGACCTTGCGCGAAAAACCGACAACGAACAGAAAATGAACGCCCAGATGGAACGGATTCGCCGCGAAGTCGGAACCAATTCCCCGGAATATCGTTACTGTCTGGCAACGAAAGACATTTGGGAATACAGCAAGAAAAAAGATTCTCCCGACAAACTTCGATCCGCCAAGGAAAATCTCGAAATAGCGCAGCAGACTCGTCCGTCGTGGGTTTATATTCCGCGGGCGCTGGCGGAAATCGCAATCCTGGAGAAAGACTACGCCGCCGCCATTTCGTATCTTTACCGCGTCGACCAGGTTGGCACGCTGACAACCCAACAGCTTAACCTCCTGATTCGTCTCCTTTATCTTGAAAACCGCGATCCGGAAGTGAAACAGCTTATCGCTCGAAAACAGGAAGCAAATCTGGCGTCCGACGCGGCAATGATGAGCGTTGAAGCTCTTGCCAATTCCGGCGAGGGCGACGAAGCGGTACGCCGCGGTTCAGAAATTATCGACGCAAACGATCCGAAGGACCACCTCTGGATTGGACATATCGCTCTTCGCGCAAAGGATTATCGTAAAGCGGAAGAATCTTTCCGCAAGGTCACCGAAATAGCGCCTGAAAATCCTAACGGTTGGCTCTCGCTCCTGCAGGTCCAGAAAATTCAGGCAATCGACGTTCCCAAAGATGAATTTATCGCTAATATTCAAAAAGCGATTCCGCCGAAGAAACTCCCGCTTTGTCTTGCCAAAGCCTATCAGCTCTTCGGCGAAGCCAAGGAAGCGGAAAAAACTTTCCTGGAAGCGGTTAAACTTGAACCGGAAAATATTGAGATTCTTTTCTCAATCAGTCAGTTTTATATGTGTACGACGCACCCGGAACTGGCAATTCCTTACCTCCGGAAAATGAGCGACCTCATCTCGGAAGACAAACGCCTCAACGTTGACGCCAAAGGGCAACAGCTTGCATGGACTCGACGTTCGCTCGCCAAAGTTTACGCCGTAATGGAGGATTACGATCTTATGACTCAGGGGCTTCAGCTGGTTGAGGAAAATCTTTCCAGACAGCCGGATTCTTTGGATGATCTGAAAGTCAAGGCCCTTCTTCTTGTTGCGCGCCGAAATCCTGAAGATAATCAACGCGCAATTGAAATCTACGAAAATATTCCTTCGTTGTCAAACAGCGAGCTTTTCAATCTGGCAAAGCTTTATTTTGAGCAGAGCTTTAATCCAGACGGAGTCGGTATGAAGGAAAAATTCAACTCCGTCATGACGGAATTAATTTCAAGCAATGAAAACAATGCGGAATACCTTACCGCATTTATTGAAATGCTCATTGCACAAAATGCAGATACGGATACGATCGCCAGTTACACGGACCGCCTGAACGCGCTTAACGCTAAAAACGCCGCCGTCTTTTATTTCCGCGCGAAGCTGTTTCTGCTTCAAAATAATTCCCAAGGCCTAAAAGAGCACATTGTTTCTGCTTTTCCGGATAAACCGGAGCAAAAAGATTTTATTCCGCTTATAAAGTGCGCGGCTTTGCTGGAGATTGAAGGAAAGAACGAAGAAGCGTCGATCGTTTGGGAAAAACTCATCGCCGCCGAGCCGAAACTCATGGAAATTTTCATGATGTATCAGGCGCGTCAAAACGGTATCGGCAACGCGCTGGCCTATCTGCAGGCAAATCAGGAAAAGGTTGATCCGCTTCTTCAGTTGAATTTGCTTGTCAAAGCCTGCCGTCATTCCAAAAAAACCGTGACGCGGGAAGAGTACAAACAGATCAGAGAATACGTCGAACTTCTCTTCAGAGACAAAGCAAATTCGCTGGAACTTCAGGTCTTCAATGCGAAACTGCTTGAACTTCAGGGAAAATTTAACGAATCTGTCGCAATCTATAATTCGTTGCTTGAAAAACCTTTCGAGGCGGTGCAAATCGCGAGTATCGAATACGCTCTTGCGCAATTGCTCGCGCTGACGGGAAAAGACGTCGACAGGGCGATCGCCTTAATTGACGAAGCCGTGGAAAAATTCCCCAAAGACGTTATTTTACACGATGCGCGCGCCGTCGTCTACATGCGAAGCAAAGAAAGAAGCAAAACGGACAAAGCGATGGAGGAACTCAAATATGCTCTTGTCGTAAAAGATGAAGCTCTGTTCCATTTTCACCTGGCGATTCTCTACTGGAAACGCGCAAACGTAAACGCGGCAAGGATTGCGTTTGAAAAAGCAAAACGTCTTGATCCTTTCCTTATGCAAAATATCTCCGCGCTGGAAGTTCCGGACTTCACGGAATTAAGCAATAACCTTCAGTAATCCGGTACGGAGCGGGGCGTAAAACCTCGAGCGCACCAAGATAAAGACGGGAAAGTTTTCTTTCCCGTCTTTACTTTGCGGAGTTACCAAACGTTCTTTTTTTGAAAAAAACAAAATATCTTCTCGAAAAAAAAGAAAACTCCTTGAATCTTTCTTCTTATCTGATATAATGAACAAAATAAAAGATGTTTCTGCATTATCTTAATTTTTCAGTCTGAAAATTTGTTTAAATTTCAGAGATTCGCAGACGGATCTTTTTCCTACCTTTTAATTCCATTTGAATCAAACTTAATCTGATTTGATTTAAGCGTTTCAATTTTGATTCCGAAGAAAGGAAATCGTCATGCCAACCAATCGCCGTAATTTTCTGAAAGCCGGAGTTGCCGCCGCGACCGCCGTCTCTGCATTCTCCGCCGTCCCGCGCGTTCACGCCGCCGGTTCCGATAAAATCCGCATCGCCCTGATTGGTTGCGGAGGTCGCGGCCGCGGAGCCTGTTTTCAAGCGCTCAGTACAAAAGAAGGCCCGGTAGAACTGGTCGCCGTTGCGGATGCTTTTGAAGATCAGGCGAAAGGTTTCGCTCAGATTCTAAAAGCGGACGAAGAAAAATCCAAGCTCTGTACTTTCACCGACGATACGATTTTTTCCGGACTGGACGCATACAAAAAAGCGATCGACTGCCTCCGTCCCGGCGTCGACCTGGCGTTGCTCGTCGCCCCGCCGGCGTTTCGCGCAATGCATTTTGAATACGCCGTAAAACGCGGAGTTCACATCTTCCTGGAAAAACCGTTCGGCGTAGACGCTCCGACGCTTCGACGTTCTTATGCCGCCTGGGAAATGGCAAAAACGAAAGGATTAAAGATTATTACCGGACTGAATAACCGAAAATACTTCCGTACGGAGGAAACCGTTAAAAAAATTCAGGACGGTATGATCGGCGACATTCTCTCCTGCTACGTTTACCGCCTTCACGGACCATGCCGCTGGAACCCGCGCGACGAATGGACGCCGCTTCAAAATCAACTGCGAAACTACAATTCGTTCACTTGGACGTCCGGCACGCCGTGCGTCGACTGGATGGTACACAACCTGGATATTTGCTGTTGGGCAAAAGGAATGCACCCGACATGGGTTCAGGGAACCGGCGGCCGACAGTGCCGTACCGAAAAGGATGAAATCCAGGACCATATTGTTTGCGACTACGAATTTTCCGATGGGGTAAAACTCATTATGCAGGTCCGCCATATCGCCAACACGTGGAGCAGTTTCCGTTCCGTTATCCGCGGCTCAAAAGGAATGGCAATCGTCGGCGAAGGCATTGGAGAACCCAAAATCTTCAAAGGATACCAGGCGGTAAACGAAGACGTCGTGTGGAAATCGGAAGCTCCGCGAAACGACTCGTATCAGGAAGAACACAATCGGCTGGCAAAGATGATTCGTGAAGATTTACCCTGCGAAGACGTGGAATTTTGCCTTAAATCAAACTTCACGGGAATCATGGGACGTATGGCAATGGAATCGGGACAGGAACTTACGTGGGACGCCGCGTGGAATTCCACGTACGAGTTATGCCCGAATCTGGATAATCTGGACATAAACGGCCCCGCCTATATTATGCCGGATGAAAACGGAAACTACGAATGCCCCAAACCCGGTATTACGAAACGATTCTGATTTTTTCGGACTGTTCCTGATTTGAATCAGAAAAAAAACGCGATCTCCGCTCAAAACGGGGAACGCGTTTTGAGCGGAGTTCTTACGGGAACGCTTCTGGAAAATACGTCAAAAGACTTCAAGAAAACGCTCCAGCTTACTGTAATTCAGAAAAAACCGCCACAAGACGGGTCATGAATTTCGATATTCACGTCCCGTCAAGTTTGCGTCATGGGTTTCGAGCTTCGCGAATCAGCTCCCCAAATTCCGCCAGCGATTTTGCGGTAACGTCGGGTTGCGGGTCGTTATTCAACGCCGTTTCAAGCGTCGTTTCTCCCGTAAGAACCAGAACGCCCAACGCGCCGGCATTACGCGCCATTGCGATATCGGTATAGATACGATCGCCGACCATTGCGATTTCTTCACTCTTCAAACCGTACCGCGTCATAATCCCATCCAGCATTCTCGGGTCCGGTTTACCCAACGTAATATCCGGACGGCGCCCGGTTGCTTTTTCAAGACACGCGCACAGCGAACCGCAGTCTACCAGTACCGTTGGAAGATCCGTCGGACAAATCAAATCCGGATTTGTCGCAAAATAGGGTTTCTTCCGGCTTATCCACCATGCCGCGCGGCAAAGTTTCGCGTACGTCAGCTCCATATCGAACGCGACCACCACAGCGTCCGGCTCGTCGTTCGGATCGTCCGTCGCGATAGCAAATCCCGCCGCCTCAAATTCGGAAATCATACTTTTGGTTCCAAGAATAAAAAGACGATTTGCCGCGGGCAAAGTTTGCCGAATCATCTGGATTGTGGCGACGGCGGTGTTGAACATTTCCTCGCGTTCGGCAGGAATGCCCATTTTATGAAGTTTCGCAAGATAATCCGCCATACTCCGCGAGGGATTATTGGTCAGAAAAGAATAACCGATTCCCTGTTCCTTTAACCCTTTGAGAAACGCGGGCGTAAATGGAAACAGATTTGCGCCAAGGTAAATCGTTCCGTCCATATCAAGCGCCACGTGACGAATTTTACGGACCTTTTCCAAAAGTTCCGTCTGCGTAAAAGGCGAATAGTATTTCTGCATAATCAAAAGTTTTTTGTTAAAAAAGCATTTCTGAAAAAGTTGACGGAATCTTCCGATTTCATATTTTTCGCCAACTTTGCGTTTCTACTGCAAACGCCGGAATCGAAGAATTATTCTTCTTCGCCAAGCCGAGCGTATCCGTCGCTCGGAGCGTCCCACATAAGAAGAAATACTCCCATCCCGACAAGCGAAATCGCGACCATGAGACTGTAGATGCAGTTCCATCCCCACGCCTGCGCGATCGTTCCGACGCCGACGCCGGAAATAATAACGCTGGCGTAGCCGAACAGTCCGGTAAATCCGTTCGCCGTTGCGGCGGCGCGCTTCGTTGCCTGATTCGCGGCCGCGATACCAATCAAAGCCTGCGGACCGTATATACAGAATCCGGCTCCGCACAGCGGGAAACAAAGCGCCCAATGCGGCGCGTTATTGGGCATAAACCAAAACAGCAAAACAAACAACGCGCTTCCCGCCATACAGATCACGCACGTACGATGCGCGCGCCCTTTCAAAACCGCGTCGGTCAGCCTGCCGAAAAAGAGCATTCCAAGAATACCGAAAATCTCGAACGCGGCAACCAGCCAACCGGCATGAACAAGCGACACGCCTTTCGATTCACTCAAGAGCATCGGTCCCCAGTCCAAAACGGAAAATCGAACGATATAGACAAAAAAGTTCGCGGCGCCCAGAATCCAGATAAAGCGGTTTGCAAAAACGGCTTTCATCAGGAATACGCCGGACGGCGCAGATTTTTTATCTACCGTCGCCTTTCCAGTTCCAGGCAGTTCCGGAAGACCGACGGAAGTCGGCGTATCGCGCAGAGCAAGCCAGAGTCCAACGGCCCCAAGGAGTGAAAATCCTGCCGGAATCCAGAAACAGTAACGCCACGCGCCCGTTCCAAAACCCAGGCCGTTCTGAAAGTTGGCCCAGACGTTATTCGGAATAATATCCGGATTAACGGCGCCGTTGACGACGGACTTTCCCATGATGTACCCGCACATCACAACGACGATAAACGCCCCGATTGAGTGCGAAGTATTCCAGAGGGACATTTTGGTCGCAAGTTCTTTCGGCGGTATCCAGTGCGTAAGAAGTCTCGCGCACGGCGGAAAACCCGAACCCTGAAAAAAACCGTTCAGGACCCAGAGAATCCCCATGACCGTCGCCATGCACGCGATAAATTTGTAGCCGCTGGAAACTCCCGTTATGCCCCGCGCGATTTCCGGAGCAAAACCAAACAGAATACTGACTCCCGTACAGCAAAGAAGACCTAACGTCATTAAGACGCGCGCATTGCATCGATCCGCTATCAAACCGTAACAGAATCGCGAGCACCCGTAAACCAAACCGTTGAGCGTGAGAAAAAGTCCAAGACTTGTCTTGGAAATTCCCATTTCCGCTTCCAAGCCAGGCATGGCCAGCGAAAAGTTTTTACGAAGAAAATAAAAAAGAGCGTAACCAATCATCGTTGCGAAAATCGTACGCATTTGCCACGTCCAAAATCGTCTTCGTATCTCTGGCGCCCATTGCTCCATGCCTTCCTCGACAGGCGGTCGAGAGGTTATTTCAATAGACATTTTTAATCCTTTTCAGGGGTATTGACAAAACCGACGGAAAACTTCAAACCTATTTAAAGCTCCCCGTATTCTATATTCAGGAAAACTTTTACTTTTTCAGGAACTGGTCGGCAAAGCGAATATACTGCGCCCAATCATAATCGGTTACGTCGTGTTTGCCCGTTCGAATATGATACCCCATTCGTTTCCCAAATACCGGTTGATTAACGTCTGGTTGCGACGGCGCGGCAAGACCGTCAAAGGGATTTTCTCCATAAAGTTCATAAACGGGAACCGCATGATAGACGGAAAGGTACTCGCCCTTCGGATCCGCCCATCGGTCGTCCTCCGCGCTGGCAACGTAAACCGGACGCGGCGCAATCAACGCCATCAGCTCATGCTCGTCTATCGGCAGCGTATTGGGATCGTCGTTGAACTTACGGAAGTTTTTTGAAAACCAGTGCGGAAAATTACGATTAATGACCGGGAGAGTCTCGCCGTAATTACGTCGGCTCAAAGCGGCGCCGCCGCAACCGGAATCGTTTGAGATTACTACCGCAAAACGCGGGTCGGAAGCGCCTGCCCAAAGGGACGTTTTCCCAAGTCGGGAGTGCCCCATCACCGCGACGCGCGACGCGTCGATATGTTCGTCCGTTTCGAGGTAATCCAACGCGCGGCTCAGGCCCCACGCCCACGCGGTAATGGACCCCCAGGCGTCGGAAGTACGGTCCTCCGTCCCCTTCGAGTCGCCGTAAAGCGTAAAAATACCGGTTTCAATTCCATTGCGGTCGTCAAACGTCACGTCGATATAGTGAAGCGTCGCCAGAGCGTAACCCGCGTCAAGAATCGCGTCCACGTCCCAACGATTGACGCGGTACCCGCGTTCATTCTCTGCGCTCAATTTGCTCTCGTCTTTCGGCATACTCCCGTCGCGCAGATGGAAAAGAGCGATCTCTTTTTCCGGCGTAATCGTGTGATTCCCCAGAAAATTGCACCCGAGAAACGCGGGAACTGGACCCGCCGCGTTTTTCGGAATGTAAATCAGAAGATTCGCTTTGATTTCTTTACCGGAATCGTTCTTTGTCTGCGCGTAATTTAATTCATGGAACGTGATTTCAACCTGCTTCCGGATCGCTTTTCCCCCGAGGGCGCTATCCGAAGATTCAAATACTCTGAACGTTACGAAATCCGGATGATTTCCAGCCTCGCGAAGTTCTTTCGGAAGCCGACCGAACATTTCGCGCTGAAACATTTCAAGAATTTCAGGGCGCCGGACTTTTTCCCACTGATCGGCAGTTTTTACCGCCGTTCCATCCAGACAGACAAGAGGAGAAGGCAGCTCGTAAACGCCCGCTTTCGATTCGTCGTAATTGGTCTGCGCAGAGGCAAGGGGGGAAAGGAGACAACCAAAGATCATCGTCGCCCAGGTCCAAATATTTCGAGTCATTATTTTCTCCTTAAAAACAGGCAGGTGAAACCGTATTTAAGCGTCTGCGGTTTCCGGATTTTGGAAATTAAAAAATAAAAACGCTTTACGTTTATCAATTTTAATTAGATAGATTTATTTTGTCAAGAGGGACCCGCCGTTCGATTTTACCCATAAATCAGACGCTTTTTAATAAAAGCAGGGTTTTAAACCGACTCCGTCGATTAACATGAAATTATTCCGGTACGCTACCGCTCGAAACGAGTCGTCTGGGGATATTAATCTCCGCCGTCGCGAAAAACAACAAACGGAATTCACATCCCCAAACCCCTCGTTTCGTCTTCTTTTTACAGGAAAGATATTTTAAAAAACATTTCCCCTAAATCTTACATGCAAAATTCCATTACGCGGCTGAGGACGTCGTATCCCTCCAGAGAAAGACAGTCGCGCAGACATTTCATCGCGTCGTGATCTTCCGGAAGAAGTTCGTAGTTGCGACGAACCGAACCAATGCAGAAATCCATTCCCAACGGATGCGTAATCGTCAGAAAAGCGCTTTCAAGCGGCGTTTTAACCAGTTCGCCATTGGAACGGCGCGAAGGCAGCATAACCGTAAAATTACTCAATCCGACGGAGGCGTGAAAACCGGAAAACGCCGGATCGGCATGCATTCTCTCCATCGTTTGAACAAGACGTTTGAAATTATCCTCCGTATCCGTACCGATAGGGGCGACGCCCGGGTCAAAGATACAGTCGCTTGTTGGAATTCCCGCCGCGTGAGCTTTTTCAAGCATAAATTGCGCGGCCGCAAACGTCTCGTCCGCGGTTCGGCACATCGATTCTTCGCCATTCACGCAGTTTTCCGTCACCAGAAGGATTGGACGGAACGGACAGATTCGATAAAGATCAAACATTTCCGTACGAAGAGGAGAAATTGAATTCAGAATCGGCGTCCCTTTGGATAAATCGTACGCTTTAAGCGCCGCCTCCGCCATGACGGGATCCGGAGTATCTATCGAAAGCGGAAGATCCGTCGCCGACTGGACTACTTTTACTATTTCCGCAAGATACTCGCCGCTGCGCACCCCAACGTTAACGTCAAGATACGCCGACTTCTGCGACTGAAATCGGGCAAGCTCGCGAATCCCGTCGAGATCGTTCGCTTCAAAAAGTTCATGCGTGTAAGGAACAGAATCGTTGATCGACTCGCCAATCAGGGAAAAATCTGGAATCATGAGAACTCCTTTGGAAAATATAATTAAATCAGGCGGCTTTTTTTATATTCGTTGCAAACGCCGCCGAATCGGAATGGAAACTCCCGAACAAAACGGTTCCGAAAACGCTCCGAATAAACCTGTTCAAATTTTAACACATTTTATAAAAAAGGCAATAGGGAACTTTTCTTTTTTTAATTTTTCCAACGCGACTCCGACAAACCTGTCCATATACCGTCATCCGGATTCAGGCTTTTACCATGCAAAGCCGTTTGAAGATAAAAAAACGGCGAATACGTTCCCAAACGCATTCGCCGTATCGCGGAAAACTGCTCGCGTTCAAACTTCCGATTCGACTTTTTTCATGTACTCGATGCTTTTTCGCGCCAGCGTTTCCGCGCCCGGCGTATAGTCGAAAACTTCGACGCTGACCCAGCCGTCGAACTGCGTTTCCTTCAACGCCCGGAACAGAGGATGAAAATCCAGTTCGCCAAAACCAGGCCCCTGAAGATTCGGGTCATTGGCGTGGAAATGACGCGTCCATGGCCGGAACTGGCGAATAACTTCTTCCATGGGACGACGGCTTCCGTCCGCATTCAACTCCGCTCCCCACATCGCTTTGCAGTCAAGCATCATCTGAAGCCAGGGCGATTTTACCTTCTGAACAAGAGTAAGCGTTTCCATTGCGCTGGCGAGGAAATTGGTTTCCGCAGGCGCAAGCGGCTCCATGGCGATCGTCACTTTGTTTTTCTCAAGGACCGGAACCAGCTCGGAAAGCGCATCCGCCGCAAATTCATACGCCTGGTCGAAAGTAACGCCGACTTCGACATTTCGCTGTTTCGGCGATCCCCAAATCATGATATTTCCGCCAAGATCCGCGCAAAGCTCAATAAGTGCCTTACCGTACTCGACCGTTTTTTTTCGAATACCCGCGTCGGGATGAGTAAGATGAAATCCCTCGGTTTTGGCAAGAAGCCAGTGAAGTCCGACGATCTGAACGCCTGCGTTTTTCGCGATATTCCGAATTTTTACGCGCGTTGCGTCCGTGATATCGCGAACGTTCGCGGGATTATCGGTCGGCGTGATGGTAAACGGCGCGATCTCCATCCCCGCGTACCCGCACTCCGCGGTAAAATCAAACTGCTTCTCAAGGCTCCAACCTTCAAAAAGCTCGTTGCATAACGCATATTTAAACGACATTTTCTTCTCCTTTCAGGAAAGGTGGGATTTTTCAACATTCCGAATAAAAATCCGGAAACGGATTCAGAATTACGCTAAATTTGATTTCAGGTTCTGAATCCGATCGCGTTACCATGGGGTATTTATCTTTTCAAACTGAATTTTAAAACTGGCGCGCGGGCAAATTATTTCTGCGTCAGCTCATGAACAATCTTGACAAGCTCGACAGCGTTTTCAACGGGAGTTTGCTGATGAACGCCATGCCCAAGATTAAAGATATGACCGGGACGGTCGCCAATCTGCTCAAGAATAAGACGAACCTG
>CAZWOV010000024.1:0-14907 GCA_964635645.1 uncultured Planctomycetaceae bacterium
GATTCGGCTGTAGAGACATCCGTGCCAGTGGTCGCAAACGGTTCCCCAGACGGCGTCAACGTCGTCGCGCTCGAGAATATCGCGAAAATCTCCGTAGAGACGGCAACCGGAGTAGGTTCCGGAGCCAAGACGTTCGGAATAGAAATCTTCGACCATTTGTCGGGCGGCTTCTCCGCGGTCGCGCCGGGCCTCGGCAATGGCGACTACCTGATGATCCGGTAACGGACGCATCGCCTGGAGCGAGTGGCGTCCGCGGTTGCCAACGCCGAATACCGCGATTGTGATTCGATCGTTTGCAGACGTTTGGCCGTCCTTACCCAGTACGGCGCCGGGGAGAACAAGAGGGGAGACGGACGCTGCCGTCAGAGTTTTTAAAAAAGTTCTGCGTTTCCACATGGAAAGTCTCCTTTGAAAAAATGTTGAGAAAACGGCGAGGTAAACGTTAAATTTGAAACTGGAAGGAACTGGTAAATTGGGCGTGAAAAAAGACTGGTTTACTGAAATTGAGAGGTTAAGTGAAATTTGGCGACGAATCGCGTTTGGAGCGATTTTTCGGAGTCGGATATTTTCAATTTCTCAATTAAGATTTATTTTACGAGACAAAAGGTTCGGCGTCAAGTAGTCTTCGGAAAATTTTTTGTTTTTATGTTTTGATTGTGAAAATCCGGTTATTATGTAACGGGAAAATAGGAGGCGAACGAAAATTTCAATTCAATAATTTTCATGAATCATGAAAACGCCTCCAATCTTTTGAAGACGGAGGCGTTGGAGAGTGTTGGCGTCGAGCGGGAAACGTCGAGTAGGAAACGTCGAGTAGGAAACGTCGAGTAGAAACGGGGCGTTTTTTGATTGCTTTGGCAAATCTTACGGCCGTTTCAGACCGTTTTTTAATCAAAATCAATGGAATCAATGCCGAACATCGTGCCGGTAGAAAGACGGGATTTTCCCACGAGATAAACGGTCATGGAATGCGTTCCGTCCGTTTTTTCCAAATTTGCCGGCAAATTTACGGTTAGATTTTCATGAACGACGCCAGTCGCTCCGGCAACTGGATGGCATGCGTCGAAAATCAGATCAAGACGTTTTCCGTCGAGATAAAACTCAAAAATTCCGTAATCGCTTGCCCGCGTCAGACCGAGAGTCATCGTTTTGGCGTCGTTTGGAATACGAACGTCCAATTTCAGTTCGCTTCCCGGCTCGCCTCCGTGCCACCAGAGCTGAGAATTGTCGCGCCATTTACCGTTTTGGAAGGCGTTCATGTTCTGGAGCTGGACGGTTCCGCTTTGCGGTGGGGATGAGAACGCAAAAGGTCCGGCGGAAAACTCAAATTTTGTCAGGTAATGGACCGGAACGGCGGCTTCTTTTTCCAGCGAATCATTTTCTTCGCAACGGAGCTTTGTCGTTTTGGTTCCATACCAGAAAACGGAAACGGCATAGTCGATTTCAGTCCGCGCCCAGTGCCAAACTTCCATGTCGAATCGGAAATTTTTCGTGAAAGGAATGCGGTCCAGAGATCGGAACCGTAAATTCGTCGTGTTTCCAAAATTTCCGGGTCCTTCCGCGCGCGGTTGCGCTCGCCAAGGGGAAGAAAATAGCGTCGGAGAACACCATGCGTAACCGTAGTAGTCTTCCGTGCCGGTACCGAAATGCGACGGAAACGATTCTCCGTCCACGTAAATTTTTTCGTCGCCTTCCCCCCACCATTGAGAAACCAGATTTCGGACCGAGAGCGCGTCTCCGACGAAAACTCCGCGTCCGTCAAGGGTAAGGTAGTTCAGGTCTTTCGTGCCTTGCGCCGGTAAGGTTGGGATTTTACGCTCCTGACGCCAATGACAGCAAAAGTAGAGAAAGTCGTCTTCCGGAATGTTTTGGATTTTTTCGTCCAGCGGAACCGTTTCGCCGGATAGATTGAGCGCGACCGGTTCCGTTCCCAGATTTTTGAACGCGATATTTATGTTTTTTCGGAACGGCATGGGCCAGAAGGCGCTCATTTTCCCGTCGGCGCTCACTTCCGTCAGGCAGGTTCGATACGGATTGAGTCCGACTCCTGAGCCGAAAAAATCGCCAATTGGGCAGACGATTGTTTTTTGTCCGTCAAACGTGATTTCCAGAATCGTACTCCGCAAAATCCGAGCGTAGGTTTCCTGGTCTTCGTTCGGAATCGCGACGGTCAGACGGGCGAGCGTTCCTGCGGAATCGAATTTTTTTCCGCATAGCGTCCGCCCCGGTTCAATTTTCAACGCCGCATTGAATTGAACGGCGTCGGGGGATGGAGTTGCCGGAGTCTCAAGACGGCGGTTCAGGTTCAAGATATCCTGTCTGGCGGATTGAAGGATTTCCGGCGTCAGGGATTCAACCGAGACGCCCGGCGCGTAAGTTCGATAATTGATCTGGTAGTAGAGGGCTTTTTGATTCGTCATCGGTCCGCAGGTGATTTTGATTGATTTCTCATATGGAATAGGCAGGTAGAGATTTCTCCCGCGAGCCGTTTCCTGAGAAAGCGGCGAACCGCAAAAAAAAGAGCCTCCGACTAAATCGTCGGCTTTTCCGGCGAAAGTTGGTTCTTCGGCTCCGTCCAGATAGATGAAAAACTGGGTTTCATAGGCGGGCGCGGTAATCCACCAACGGACGACGGCTCCAGGACCGTCGCTTTCCATGAGGACGAATTCTTTTTGTCCGTCGCGCATTTCTTCACGGATGAATTGGGAACAATCCGCGTTGGCAAACCAGTTTTCGTCTGGAGATTTTGCCTTTCGGTCAAAGCTGCTGAACTGACGGCAGGTAAATTGGGGACCCGGTTTCAGAACGCTTTGAAAATCCGTCGTCTCGTTCAGAAGAGAACGAAAATCAACGTCATGAGCGCAAACGGCCGCAGAAAACGAGATTCCTAAAATGAAAAGACAAAAATGGGCAAAACGACGGGTATTTCGCATAAAATTACCTCGCGGGAACGTTGAAATCGGGGATGGACGGTTTCAGGAGGCGTAGATTGCGTTAAGCGCTTCCTGAACGGTTTGAAATTCCTGCTTTGATTTGGCGAGTTTTTCGATTTTTTTTCTTGCTTCCGTTTCAGAATGGCCGAGGACCAGAAGCGCCTGAAACGCGTCGGCGAAAATACCGGCGGAAGCAGGCGAGAGCTTTTCGTTGAAATCATCGGAGTCAGACGACAGAATTGCGAATTTGGCGACTTTACGCCGTAGTTTGGCGATGATTCGTTCCGCGGTCGCTGGGCCGACTCCCGGAAGCGTGGCGAGAAATTTGGCGTTCTGCTCTTTGATTGCGAAAGCGACTTCTTCGACGGGATGAACCATTGCGCGAAGGGCTTTTTTGGACCCGACTCCGTCTACGCTGCAGAAAAGCTCGAAAAACTCGCGCTCAAACTCCGACTGAAATCCGATGAGTTTCGGCGTGAGTCGGCCTTGCGCCGGGTTGCCGTCAAGGTAGAAAATGGTGAAAAGCGAAATCTCTTCGTCTTTTAGCGACTGGAGTTTTCGCCGCGTGTATTCCGGAATAAGGATTTCAATTTCCATAAATCCGACGGTAAGGATCAAGTGTTCTTCAAAAACGGATTTTAATTTTCCAGTGATTCCTGAAATCATTTTTTTCTTTCTGTCGAAGAGGTAAGAGCTGACGGCGCGTTATGGACGGGGGACAGGGAATAACGGAAACAATCGCCGACGTCGGCGCAACGAATCGGAAAGGTTTATTCCACGATGAAAAAAACCGATATCCCGGCAAATTTCCGCGCGGCGGACATTCGTTCCGGATTTTGGAACGCTTGGCGCTCGGTTAATTCTTGGGCCACTGTGAAATCCATTGACATTCCAGCGCGTTTTCCGGACGTTTCCTTCCTTTTTTGTTTTGAGGAGTCACGATATGAAAAACGCGCCTGACGTTGGGTCCGCAAAGGGCGCGCCGGACGACGTCGGCCGTTCCGCCGGGTTTGATTCCCTGCGTCTCGCCGTCCCAAAGGGCCAGGATGATCGAAGACTGACGAACCAGTTGAGAACCGAGCAGGTCGTACTGAACCAGTCTGTCGATTGGTTTTTGGGCCAGCGCGGCTTTTTCGTTTTGTGGAATCAGAGGAAGTTCAATCGACGAATCCAGACGCGAAAGCGACAGGTAAAAATTTTTTCGCGGGGAGACGGCGGTTGACTCGATCGAATTTTCCGAAAAATCTTTTTCGTAAAAACCAACGGGCATGGGGAGCAACCCGATGAGATGAAAATTAGGGCGTTCCTTTTGCTTAAGTTCCCAAACGATTTTCGCCGCAAGCTGGTCGGCGCCTTCCGCCAATCCGGACAGGACGAAAACGGAATCTTTCGGGGAAAAGTTTTCAAGGAAAAACAGTCTGACCTTCCGCGTGATTTCGGCGATATCCTCAGGAAAAAGCCGACGGTGTCCGGTTACTCCGACAACAAAACGATTGGTTTGGTTTTCCATGCTTTGTGGATGAATTGAAACAGGCAGAACGGGGGAACGATTCGTTAAATAATTTGTTCAGGAATCAGACGAGTTCCTGAACGATTCTTTGAAGGATTTGTTAAGGAACGGCGGATTATTTTCGGCGTTCCAGGTAGCGTAGATTATCCACGGTGTTGGGAATGATGTTTCGGACGTCGTCGTATTCGAGGAAGTAGGCTTCGATACCGATTTTCTTCCCGGCGTCGAAAATGGCTTTCCAGTCGATATTTCCTTCTTCAAGGCGCATTCCGTTTTTTCCGGAATCGCATTTTACGTGCATGAGACAGAACCGATCGGGGTACTTTTTCAAGAGCGCGATCGGATCTCCGGCGGTAACCCAGCGGACGTCCATCTCAAATTTTACTTTTTCAGGGTTGGTCTGCTGAACCAGCATGTCGAAAAGAGTTTCGTTTTCTTTGCCGTTTGTCCATGGAACGAATTCTCCGCCGTGATTGTGGAAAGTGAAGGTCAGACCGGCGGCGGAAATTCTTTCTCCCGCATGATTGAACGTTGCGATAACTTCGCGCATATTCTCTTCGGTTATCGGGTTGAACGGAAGGTAGGCGATCCCGACGTATTTAACGCCAAGAGCTTTGCCAATCCGAATCATATTGTCGATACCCGCGTCAGTTTTCAGGTCGCCGTATCCAAAGTTTTTTGAAATTGCGTAAAGTCCGTATTTCTTCATGAATTCACGGTATTCTTCGGGCGTTTTGTCGAAAGAGCTGGACGGCTCGATGATTTTGAAACCAAGGTCTGCCGCCAGTTTCAGTCCGGATTCGACGTTTATCTGACAATAATTACGCAGGGAGTACATTTGGATTCCGACCGGTCCTTGAAATTCAGCGGCGCCGGCTTCATTGGGTTGCCGGGCGGAGCAGGAAACGACGATGAGAGCCGTTGAAACGACAAGAATGAAGGCGCGCAGAAGAGTCGCGAAACGAGAAGGTACGGTGAAAGTTTTCATAAAAAACTCCGAATAACATGAAATTTGAAAAAGGGAAAAAAGACCTGTCGAGCGAAAGGTCCGAATTGTCCGCATTAGCCGATCGAATGAATCGGCCAATGCGAACCGTAACGATTTGAATCGGCGGATTGGAGGATTTTGAAAGTTATTTCAAATCAAGACGCCAGACGGCGCCCTGTTTTTCCGCCATTCTTTGTTGACGTAAGGGATTCGGTTCAAATCCTGGAGTTCTGTTCATTGGGAAATAGTCGCGCATGGTAAATTTGAACGCGGCTTCGTTTTCGTTCGTACGGACGTTCACGAAACCGACGTCGCCCCAGTGTCCGTTGGAAGGAAGAACCAACGCCGGGACTCCATTCTGCGGTCTCGGGTCCCAGGTATGGTGATGACCGTTAACGTATCCGGCGACGCAGGAATGCGCTTTGAGGACGTCGTCGATTTTCGTTTCGTCCAAAGAATGATGAGCGCCGACGATTACGGGTTTCGTCTGCTTTTTGAGCGTTTCATTGAGCGAATCTTTCTGGTCGTCCAGGATTTCGCCGGGAGTGATCCAGCGGGAATCGTCCGGAGGCTGGACGAGGGAGTCGAGGAGAATGAAATCGACGTTGGGAGTTTCAACCTTAAAGACGAGACGATTCGGCATGAGAGATTTCGCGGCGTGTTCCGGGAAAACCTCCGTGAATGAATCGCGCCGATCGTGGTTTCCCATGCACGTAGTCCATGGAATTTGAAGATTATCCAAAGTCGCCATGAGTTCCTTAAGGAAAAGATAGTCTTCTTTTTTACCGAAAAGGTATGCGAAGTCTCCGTAAATCAGGACGCATGCCGGACGCGGATTCATGGCGGCGATTTCGGCAAGGCTCTTTTTCATAAAGTCAACCTGATGTCTCGTGTTTGGAGAGCAGTGCGTGTCGGACAGAAGTACGATGTGATTCGGATCGACGGGAACGTTCTGCGGAACCGTCGCGTCCGCCTGGACCGCGCCGGGGAGGTAGAGTCCGGAAGCCGCGAGCGAGAACGCCGTCGCCGAAAGACCAAGCGACGCCAGAAAATGACGGCGGTTAATCGCGGGAACCTGTTGTTTGGGGGGAATGTTTTTCATTGGAAAATCCTTGTGGTAGGGGGAATTGGAAAATGGAAGGAAACAATTTGCCGCGAAATGAATGATTCAATCGCGATTTACGTTTTCGGGTGGAAATCGGGAAATTTCAGGATTCGGCAGTTTTCGGAGTTGCCGCGGCGTCCGGGTTTTCGGAAGACGGGAGCTCTTCGGAATGGATTCCGCCGACCTGGGGCATGAGAATTGGAGAGAGATGATTGACGACCGCGGCAATCGCTCCGTCGCCGCAGACGTTGCACGCCGTTCCGAAGCAGTCCGTCGTAAGGTAAAGGGCAATCATTAACCCGACTGCGGTTTCATCAAATCCGAGGACGGAGCCCAAAAGCGCTGCGGCGGCCATGATCGCTCCGCCGGGAACTCCGGGAGCCGCGACCATGGTAACGCCGAGAAGCATGATAAACGGCGCGTAAATCGCGATTGAAGCCGTTTTTCCAAGCAGGATCATGATCGCGATCGAGAACGCCGTGATTTTCATCGTACTTCCTGCCAGGTGAATCGTCGCGCACAACGGAACGCAAAATTCTGCGACCTGTCGGCGTATGCCCATTTTTTGGACCTGGACGAGCGTAACGGGAATTGTTGCGGCGGAAGAGGAAGTCCCCAGAGCCGTGGCGTATGCCGGCAACATGGTCCAGAACATTTTGATTGGATTTTTTTTCGCGACGAGTCCGGAAATGGCGAATTGAATGGCCAGAAGAAAAAAGTGAAGCGCGAAAACAACCAGAATGACCCGTCCGAAAACATTGAGGATTTTCCAGACGGTTCCTTCGGCCGTCATCGTCAGGAAAATACAGAAAACAAAAACAGGCAGGAACGGTATGATTGTTTTCTGGATGACCAGTTCCACGATTTGCCGAAAATCATCTGCCGCGCCGCGAAGCGTCTGAGAGTGAACCGCGGCAATACCGATTCCGAGGACGAAGGCCAGTGCCAACGCGGACATGACGGTCATTACCGGCGGTATTTCCAGCAGAAAAAACGGAGTCTGAATAAGATCGGAGGATTCCGGAGCCGCATTAAACGGAATGTCCTGAAGGAGCGGAGGGAAGACATTGACGCAGGTAAACCAGGTTAAGAATCCGGAAAACAGAGTCGAGCCGTACGCCAGGGCAATTGTCGCAAGCAGAAGTTTCCCGGATCGCGTTCCCAGATTGGAGACTCCGGAAACGATTAATCCCAGAATGATGAGCGGGATAGTAAAATCGAGGTATTCGGCAAATAATCCGCGTAACGTTGAAAACATGCGGGCGATTGGAACGGAGACGACGTTTCCCAGCAGAATTCCAAGAATGACGGCGGCCAGGACCTGAATTAAAAGCGGGACTTTCCTGAACATGACGATTAAAACTACGGCGTTAAATGAGGCTGAAAAAAACTGAAAATTTGAGGGATTTTACGGAAACGAAACGCGGGCGGTTACTCCGCGTAAGGCGCCGACTATTCCGCGATCCAGCTTCGAAGCAGCGGAGCGACGGATTTGCCCCAGATCTCGTATCCGTCCGGCGTCAAATGAAGGAAATCGGGGGCGATATTTTTCGGTAAGGTTCCGTCTTCATTCAGGAAACGCTCTCCGATATCGAGAAAGAAAACGTTTTGACGATCCGCCAGTTTTTCGATTTTATCGTTTGTTTCACGGATAATTTCACGAAATGGATTATCTTTGAGATTTCCGCGCGGAAAAATACCCAGGACCAGAATTTTGGCGTTTGGCCAGAGTTCCTGGATTTTCTGGATGACGGCGGCGTTTCCGAAGGCCGTTTCCTCGGGAGTATTGTTTTTATTTCCGATATTGTTTGTGCCAATCATGAGCATTACGGCTTTGGGGGAAATTTTGTCGGCCTGGATATTATCCAATTCCCAGAGCACGTGCTGCGTACAGTTCCATCCAAGTCCAAGATTTACCCGGCGAATATCGTCGAAATACTTTTCCTGAACGGAATATCCCGCTTCGTCCCAGAAGTGAGTAATTGAATCGCCCAGAAAAAGCAGGTCGATTCGGCCTTTTTCAATAATTTTCGCTTTTTCCTCGAACCGGTCCGCATGGTGGATATCCGAGGCCGGAACCGTCGTGGAGATTTGAGGGATTTTTGTTTCGTTGGCCGCGGCGACAGGAGTTGGAGCCGCAGAGGAAGCAGGTTTTGGGGCTGCTGGAGATTCGCCGAGTAAAACAAAGGCGGACAGAATCAACGTCAGAAAACTTCGAACGCAAAATCTTCGTGAAAACGGGAAATGATGTCGCATGAAAAACTCCAAAACACGGGAAAGATTTGAATAAAATTCAAACGTGACGGCGCGTTAAAAATCACTCCTGATTATACGCGGTTAAAAATTTTTTGTAAATAGGGACGGCCGGAGAATTTTAATAAAATTGGCGAAAATAAGGGATATTTTTACTTTCTGGAACAGTTGAATGGAAATTTTTTCAAAAGGAGGCGTCCCTCTCGTCAAAATCTCAATTTCCAGCGAAAGCCAGACAGGCGCACCATGGAATGAAAAGCGATTGCCCGGCGGGAGTGATTCGTCCGGTTTGAGGATTGACTTCAAATGAAAAGATACGTCCGGTTTTTTGACAGCAGGACAAAAGGAATTTCCCCGTCGGGTCAAAGGTAATGAATCGTGGAATTTCTCCTTCCGCGGAGATTTCCTGAATCAAAGAAACTCCTTCCGATTCTTCCCGAAAGACGAGGATTGCGTCGGTAACGCGCGTTGAAAGATAAATAAATCGCCCGTTCGGGTGAAGAACGATTTCCGCGCCCTGACCGGGCGTTTTGGGAGAAAAAACCGTTTTTTGAAACGCGAGTCGTCCGGATTCCGGCTCAAATTGGCAGACGTCGAGCGAAGCGGAAAGTTCGTTGAAAACGAAAAGCCTTTTCCCATCGCGAGAAAAAACCGCGTGACGCGGGCCGCTTCCCGCCGCTACGGATTCAAACGGCCGATCTGGAATCGGTTTCCAGCTTTGAGTCGGGGAATCGTACTGAAAAGTCCAGAGACGGTCGCTTCCCAAATCGCAGAGAACGGCAAAACGTCCGTTCGGCGAGAATACGAAACAGTGAGGATGAGACGCTTCCTGGCGCCCTTTTCCATCTCCGGAATACTCCGGCTCGAAGGTCGCGACGGAACCGATCTCTCCGTCTTCGTTCAGACTTGCGGCCGCCAGAGTTCCGCTGGAATAGTTTGGGGCGAAGAGGAGGCGTCCATCGGGGGAAAACGAGACGTGACACGGATTTTTACCGCCGGATTTCTGTTGAGAAATTTTTTCCAGTCTTCCGTCCGGTTTGATTCGGCAGGCGGTGAGGAGGTCTTCGTCCGAATCGCCGCCGCTTGCGGAGGAAACCGCGTACAGTATGTTTTTGTTGGGATGAATTCCAACAAAAGTCGGGCTTTCCAATTCTATCGCGGGGTCGTTGAATAACAGGGACATGGAACCGTCCGATACGTCCAGCGAGGCGGCGTAGATTCCGCGCGCGGGCGGAAACGGAGCCAGATCGCTGGGACGATTCATTGTTCCGATGAAAAAATTGAATTTCATGGCGAAAAATAATTTTATTGAAATTAAAATTAAATTTAAAATTAAAATTAACGGAGCGCGTTCGATAAAGCGGTCGGTAAACAGAAAACGCGCCGAATCGAAGTTAAGATCGAAAACGGCGCGTTTTCTATTTGCCGACGCGCGAAACGGTGAAAAGACCGAATACGCGGAGTCATTGTGCGGATTTTCCATCCGGATAAAGTCCGTTTTTAACGTAGGATTCGTCAAATTTTGAAATTTCGAGATCCTCGGCTCGAATATTTTCGCCGCCGTCTCGAGTATTGAGAGCCAAAACGACGTAAGGAAGCGCGTTTTCTGAAACGAGTCGGGCGGAACCGTCTAAGAAACTTGCGTAGGTTCCTGCGGAGTGAAAACTGTAAAAAGATTCATTGGAAACATTGATTACCTGAGAACGGAGCCGGAGATCCGCGGGGATCTGCGTTACGGGCGCCGCGGCCCAAAGGCTTAAATACGGTTTCGCAACGGTGGCGGAACCCGATTTTTCGCCTTTTTTACGCAACGTGGGACGACCGCACTGTTCGTTGAGGATGATCGTCTGACTGCTTCCGTCCTCGGGTTCGGAAGAGAGACGTTCGTCGACTCCAAGCGGGTTTCTGTAGGTCGCGTCCACGCCGTATTCGCGGACGTTGACGCCGCCGGAGTGAACGTAATAATCAGAGACGCATCCCTTGACGTTCAGCGATTTTCCCGTAAGATCCTGCTGGGCGGCGGCCGTTCTTCGAGCGTCCGGAGTGCTTGGACAATGGAAAATCCCTAAATACCGCAGGAGTAGATTTTTATTGTTTCCATCGAAATAGTCGACGTCTTCGTCCCAGTCGTTCATGAAAGTTCCCGCGTCCAGATAGGGAAGAAGATCGATAGTCCAGCCGCGTTGGACCGGCTTAAGATAATAACTTGCGGGAAGCACTCCGTTATGAGCGGTGGAATAGTTAAGAAATGCCAGCGTTAACTGTTTCTGGTTATTGAGACATTGAGTTTTTCGTCCGGCTTCACGCGCCATGTTAACGGCGGGAATCAACATTCCAATCAACATTCCGATAATCGCGGTGACAACCAGTAATTCCACGAGAGTGAAACCTGCTCCCCGCTTATGGAAATGCGCCGGAAGCGGCTTTGCCGTCACAGAAGAAAGGATAAGATTTTGATTCATGATAACCTCAATATATGATTTAAAAAAAGGATCGTAACGATCCGATGAGGCGTTTGGGAAAAGTCGATCTGGTATTTGAGATCTGAAAAGAGATCTTCCTGAAAAACGGTTGGAGCGTTTTTCAGGAATTTCAAGCCGTTTCCAGCGCCGGAATTTATCCGGCGCTGAATGAATACGGCGTATTCTAACGGTTCAGATCTCAATAACCCGCATTTCCAGGAGTCTGAAATCCGAAGATTTCGGGCGAAAACCGGCATTCAGTTTTTGCCCGTTGATCCGCGTAAAAGGCAAAGGCAGACAGGAACCTCTCATACGGTTAGACTCTGGACGATACGAAAAAAGATCAGAGAGTCGTTCCGTCGGGGCATATGCCGCCGTTCGTCGGATCGGCCCACTCCTGAGTCCACTGCGTCATATTGATGCAGTTGTCGGTGATGGCCGCCTCGCCGTCGTTTTTGACGGAGAGGTACTGATAAATGGTCGGCAGGACCAATTCGCTCACGAAGTGAACGCTGCCGTCGGCAAACTGCGCGTTGCATCCGCCCGGATGGAACGAATAGGGCGAGCTGCCTTCGTTGGTGACGTTGAGAAGACGACCGGTCGCTCCAGCGCGCGTGCCGTAAGCGGAGGCGTCTTGAACCATCGCCCAACCGTGCGCGGCGTCGGCGCTCTCAAAGAAGGACCAGCGGGTGAACATTCTGGAGCCGTGACCGGCCGGGTAGGAGTTCCACCCGACCCAGAGGAAGGCGGTTCGATCGACAGTTTCCGTTTCCTTGCCGAACCAGTAAATTTTCGGCAGACCGGCGTGTTCATGATAAAGAATGGTATTGGAGGTGCCGTCCGTGAAGGAATCGACGGGAATCAGGTTGGGCCCAACGCTCGTGATTTTACCGACGCCAAGCGGAGTGCTGTAGGAATTTCCGTCGTTACTGTCAACCATTTTGTGGATAAGACCATAGTCCGTCACCTGAGCGTAAACGTCGCCGATAGATCCCGGGGACTGTCCCATGGCCGTACGGAATTTTCCATCGGGAGTCGAGGGACAGGCGACGCACGGAGGAGCGTTAAGACGGAAACGCTGGTTGGCGTCGTCGGCAATGGCTTTTGAAGAGTCGTAGAGAGCCAGAATATTGGCGGCGTCCATGTAGGGAAGAAGCTGGACGTAAGGCGCTTTGTCGCCACTTGTCGTGGTGTTGGTATGGTTAGCCGGGAAACCGCCGCGCGCCTGCTCGAAATTGAGCTGGGCGAGACCGATCTGCTTCAGGTTGTTGGCGCACTGAGCGCGGCGCGCCGAAGAACGGGCGCTGTTGACTGCCGGAAGCAGAAGCCCCATCAAAATGGCGATAATAATAACGACAACCAGTAATTCGACAAGCGTAAAACCCTTAAAAGGTCTAATACTATTTCTGGACATAATAAATTCCTTTATTTTAATCGATAAGAATTTTAAATATACCTGCGTCCAAATCCCGCGAAAGAGATTCGGAAAAATGAAAACTCAAGACGTATGCTCAGGGATGATTTCAAATCAACAGGAATGGTTTACGCCCGGCGGAGAGTTTGTGGGCTTCTTTGAAGAAAGAGATTTTAGGAAAACGATACTCGGGAAAATCGCAAATATCTTCAAAGGGAGCGGGAAGAGAATGAGAAAAGGCGACAGAATTTTTGAAATTCTGAATAGACGAGGCTCCGGAAAAGAGAGCGATTTCCTGGGTATTTTCGGGGCTGAACGGATAAGGGTCGGGAAGAGACTGATCGCGGACGGCCGAGAGGACCAGATTGATCGAGTCGTTCTTCCAGTTGCAGAGGAGACGGCGGTCGGAATCTACCTGAGACCAGTCGACCAACTCTTTTTCAGTGAGTTGGAAAGCGGCGAAAAACCATTGTTCCCGCGCCGAGTACTGGGGCCATGAAAATTTACCGTTTTCTCCGGTCTGGATAAAGTCTTTTGCGCGGCAAACGCCGTCGGAATCCGGCAAGGCGTCCAGGGCCGCGAGGAGGTAGTCGATTTCAGAACCGACATTACGAACGTCGGGGCGGTTTTCCGTGAGGTCGGACCAGCCGTTGCGAAGCAGACGCTCCGCCTCGACGGGAACAAATCCGAGCCGACTTGCGGAAAGGCGGAAACTCTCCGCGCGTTTGTGCAGGCGCTGGAAAATATCCTTACGCTGTTCGCGTTCGTTTGGAATCCCGTTTGAATTTGTTTCCGACATGGCGGAGAACATATTCTGAAAGTCGGGGGCGTTTTCCGGTTGAAAAAGTTTAAACGACCGGGAGATTTTGTTATGGAGGACGCGCGGCGAGTCGGCGGCGCCGAACAAACCGGTTGCAGAAGATTCCGGAGCCGCGGCGTTTATTTGAGGAGAAAGAAGCTGAAAATCGGAAAAGACGAATTTCCGGGAAAACCAGCCGGTTGGTTCCGATATGGATTGAGAAGAACGTCGAACGTCGCTGTTTTCCTGAGCGAAAGTCCAAAATCCCCCGCACAGGAATGCGGAAAACATTCCTGAAACCGCAAGGACCGCGTAATTGAGGAATTTGGAAGTCATGGCTCTGAAAAAATAAAAACAGCGATATCAAAAACACGTCTACCGTATATTATAATCTGAAAAAATACGGCGTCAAGTGAAAAAAACTGAAAATATTAAAAATTTTTTAAAAAAATTAAAAAAAAGAAGAAATTCAAGAATAAACGGCTTTTAGCAGATATTTTTTCTGAATAACGGGCGCTGAACTGGAAAGATTTTGAAAATCGGGGCGTTTTTGTTTTGACGGGAAATCAAAGGTCCGCATAATTTATTGAATCGGAGGGCGTCCGGCGCGTTTTCGCGGTCTTCCGGGGCAGTTCTTCGAGTTTCTTTTCCCGTGTGAAATCGACGAACGAGGTCCGCGCCGGCGGGCGGAAGGATAAAACGAAAAGCGGACCCGCGGATTCCAACCCGCGGGTTTGTTATCAGAAGGCAAACGATAGCCCGGGTTTTGTCTTAAAACCGGCTTTTTACTTCATCACTTTGTCGAGCAGCGTCTGATAGTTGTCGACGACGTCGTAGACTACGTTTTTGTTGCAGATCGCCTTGAAATGTTCTCTGGCGCAGTGGATTTTGGAACTTTCAATCAGTCTGAGCTGCATGGTGGACATGGAACCTTTCGTTTCCGCGATAAAGTAGATGTGTTTGACCGTTCCTTCGTTGAAGGCAATCGCCCAGTCGGGATTATAGCGTCCAACCGGCGTTGAGATGTAAAAGCTATTCGGCAGTTTCACATATACCGCGACGTCGGCGTTGGCGTCAAGTTCGGCGGCAAAGTCGCGTTCGTTGGTTGAATCGTACGCGATATGATCGAAAAGGTGCCGCCGCGCTTTCATGACGTTTACTCCCAGCTTTCCCTTAATGGCGGGCTCGGTGAAAATATCCGCGTCGTAACGCTCTTCCTGCGCGTAGTAGGTAATATGCTGAATGATCGCGGTCGCTTTCTGGTCGTTGATCAACGCGGCGGCTTTGATAATAAATTCTTCCGGGTTAGACTTGAACTGTTCAAAGACCTCTTTTTCAATGCCGGTAAGAATCTGAACGACCGCTTTTCGCGTTAAACCGGTTTCGCCGACCAGTTTTCCGATCAGGTCGTATTTGACGCTTGTTTGCATGGATGCGTTGGCG
>CAZWOV010000025.1:0-14321 GCA_964635645.1 uncultured Planctomycetaceae bacterium
ATCTTTTCATTCGAAGTCTAAAGCGTTCGCCCGATTTGAATAACGCGCCGTTCAACGCCGGACCCCGCCCCGTCGGCGTCCGAGAACAGGCGGGGAGTATGAAAGAAGGCGTATTAAGCGACAGTTTTACCGCGCTTTCAATTTTCTGGCAACGGGCGCTCCAACAAAAAATCCAATTCCCAAAATCATCATGACGATGGAGGCGGGTTCCGGCAACGTTGCGGAATTTCCAGCCGTCACAGTCAGCGCTCCGTTAACGACGTCGGCGGTGAGACGAAGATTTTCATCCAGAATGTTCCAGTTGATGTTTTGCAGGTCAAAACCGGTGATTGCGTTTTCTTTTGCGTCAATCAGAATCCAGGTGGAATACTCGCCGTCTTCCGGGGCTTCGCCCGTCGCGTTGATGTTGAGAAAGATTCCGGACAGATCGATTTCTCCCCCAACCGTGAGGATCGGAGCGTTGCCGTCGGCGGTATCGATATCAAAATCAAGCGAAACGTTATCTTGCAGAATCAGGTCGCCGTCGATATTTCCGGCAAGTTTTGCCGCGATATTTTCTCCGACGGAAACGGATCCTTTTGCGTCGAGACCGGTCATGGCGAATCGGGTTTGGTCGTTTCCGGAGGCGGCGAGGGCGAGCGTCCCTTTTCCTGTGATTTGCGCGTTTTCAAGCGTCACGGCGGAAACGTCGGCGCTGGAATTGTCGATCGTAAGAGTCGCGTTTTCCGCAATATTCATTTTCGCGTTATTCCAGACCTGTTCCCCGGAAACCGACGCTTTACCCGCGAAAATTTTCCCGTCGGAACCGTTCAGAGCGCTGGTTTCCTGATTGATATCCATAGCGGAGTAGTTGGCTGCGCCGTTGATTCTCATTCCGATTCCGAGAGCATTTCCATCGGCGTCTTTAACGCTGCCCGTGGCGTATCGATTTCCCAAGTCGTCCGTTACGCGGACGTCGATCAGATAGTATCCCGCGGACAGATTCACGCCGGTTACTGAATTTACCGCGCAGTTATTCGAATATCCCAGGAGCGTTCTCCATGATTCGCCGGACAACACGTTTCCGTCGGCGTCGCATGGGATGGCCCAAACGCCCTGCGAATCGTCGAAACATCCGGCGAAATCGAGAGAAAGATCATCCGTGACTTCGATAAACGTTCTGTATGAAAGAGTCGAGTTGTTTCCAAGCATGATTTGCGCGGTCTGTTTGTGCGTTGGCGCGTTGGCTCCCTGCGACATATCGTAAACTCCGCCGTATGCGATCGTCGGGGCGTCGGAACTGTTCGGAGTAAGCCGCATGGCGCTTCCGTAGTAATTCATGTCCCACGGATTTACCTGATACGATACGGTCGACGCGATGTTCAGAGTGGAGTCGTTTACGGCCTGAAGCGTTCCGCGGAAGTCGTTTCCGTCGATAGTCAGAGTTCCGCCGGAAACGGCAAGAGTCGCAGAGTCGGCAACGCTTCCCATTCGCATGTCGGCGGACGCGCCGTTTTGCATGACGAGACTGACCGTACCGTTGCCGACGACTTTTGCGGAGAGGGTTCCCGACTTGTTTTCTGCGATATTGAATTCAATAACGTCCGATTGGGAGACAGGATTCAACGTTCCGGTAAAGCCGGTAAGAGCGTTTGCGACGACCTTTCCGCTGTTTTCAGCCTGAACGGTTCCGGATCCCTGAAATTCGGCCACGGCGTTGGTTTGTGAGGTATTGAAGCGGAGAATTCCGTTCCCGTTGACGATTGCGGTTCCCGTCCCGATTTTCCCGGTATTTCCGCCGTTTCCAATTTGGAGAACGCCGTCGCTGACGGTCGTGTTTCCGGCGTACGTGTTATCGCCGGTGAAGACTTGCGTTCCCGTTCCGGTTTTGGAGACGGCCGCTTTGTCGCCCGTAATTTTTCCGGAGAATATCGCGGTATTGTCGGCGACTCCGTATTTTTCGCTGGCAACGTTGTTTGCGACTCCCAGATGAATATGTCCTCTTTCGAGCGTTCCGGAGCCGGTCAGGCTGTCAACGTAGACGTTGCTGCTTGAGATACCGTCCCACATGTTGAATTTTGCGCCGTCGGCGACGTTGAGAGAGGATTTGTTTGAAGTCCAGTCGATATTTCCGGACCATCCTCCGCTGAGAAGCTGTCCTTCCTGGACGTCAATCCATCCGCCCTCGCTCATGGCCATGGCGACGGTTCCATTATATCCGTTCTGGCGGCAGAGAAGCGCTATCGCTTTGGAACCGGTTTTCAGAAGCGTTCCCGCTCCGTTAACGGTTAGTTCGCCTGAAAAGATGTTTGCGGAATTGTTCCAGTAATGATTTTCGCCGCGGGAATTGCCTGCCAGTTCCATAATTCCGCCGCTCTCAATTGTGAAAGTTCCGTTTTTCTTGTTGAACGTCGGCGTTACGCCATCCTCAAAGACGAGTTTTGCGCCGTTTTTGACGGTAACCTGCGGGAGATCGATTCTGGCTGCGCCGTCTCCATAGGTCGAGTGGGTTTCAGAGTAGAAAATTGGGGAATTTTCTGAATAACGAACCGTTCCGCTTGCGATTACCAGTTCGCCGGAACCGGAGATTTTATTAGAGACGACGGTAGAGCTTTCCGCGCCGTTGTCGAAGATGAACTGCGTTCCCGCGTCGACGGAGATTACGGCGTCGGATGAAAGGCTTGCGGATTTCGTACCGTTTCCAAACGCGAGAGCTCCGTCGGCAACGCTGATTTTAGAGGTAAAGCTGGAATTTACGCCGGTCAGCGCTAAAACGCCGCCGCCGACTTTTTGAAGATCGGAGTTAACGGAGAGAAAATCGCCGTCGATACTCTGCGACGCCGAAACGCCGAACGGCGTGTAGACGCCGACGGTGAAACCTTCGGAGGCTCCCTGCGTTCGATAGGAATTAAAGTCTTTGACGGAGAAAGCCGCCGCGTCGTTTTCATTGACGTTCAGCATGAGATTTGTTCCGGCGGCTATCGAGGTTTCCGCGGAGCTTTTTGCCGCCAGGCCGAGCGTCGTTCCGGCGGCGGTTGAGATCGTTCCCTTGAAATTGTTTTTACCGATTAATAAGGTTCCTTTTTGGAGATTAACGATTCCTTCGCCGTTTAACTCTTTCGCGAGTTCAATCGATTTTTCGGTATTGAAGACGAGAACGGCGTCTTTTGCGACGGAGACGTTGGCTTTCGTATCGATGAAACCGGTTGTTCCATTGCCGATTTGCAGAGTTCCGGCGGAAACGGTAATGGTTCCGGTCGAAAGGTAATTCCCGGAAAGGATTTGGGTTCCGGAGCCGATTTTCGTAAGGGAGAAGGAACCCGTACTGAAATTTCCGGAAAATTCCGGCGTGGTCTGAACGCCGTCGACGAGCCAGGTTGAGTTGGCGGCGCCGATCGTGATCGCGGTCGCTTTAACCTGACCTTTTATGAAACTTCCCGCGCCGACGAGCGAATCGAACTGCATGTTGCTTCCGTCCCATACGTCCGCCTGAGCGCCCGAGGCGAGGCGCAGATCGGCCTTATTCTCGCTCCAGTTTTGCGTCTGGTATCCGCCGTTTCGGAAGGTTCCGTTCTGAATATCGATCAACGCACCGTCGGAAAGCGCAAATTTTACGCTGTAGCCGTCGTCGTTTTTCCAGTTGCCCGATTGCGTTGCGAGGGAACCGGAGCCGGTTTTGACGAGGGTTCCCGTTCCCGTGAATGCGATTGAACGGTTGTTGGCGGTAACGAGGGAGTTTTCCGAGGCGTGATTGGATGTTTTCGTTGTGTCGAAGGAGAGGGAGCCGAAGATGTTAACCGTAATGTTCGCGGTTTGCCCCGGCAGGACGTCGGTTCCAAGCGCGACGGAGCTTCCCTCGTTGATCGTTACGTTTTCCGACCATCCGGGAGACGAGGTCAGGGATGCGTCTTCCGAATAAATGAGATCTCCGAACGCCAGGGAGGGGATGAACGTAAGAAGAGCGGAGGCGCTCCAGGCGCTTAGGCGTTTACGGACGTCGTTCATAATAAATCCTTTCACAAAATACAGTCGCCGAGTTTACAGAAATAAACATAGATTTATTTTAGTCTGAAAACGGAATTTTGCAAGGAGAAAGCCGGTATTTCTCGTAAAAAATAAAAAAAAATGCGAATTTATACGGTTTTTGAGGATTTTGAGCGCTGGAAGCCGCGGTAGACCTCTCGTCTGGCGAGTTGGTTTTGGCGAGTTGGGTTTGATTATTTTTGATTGGAAGGCTGATATGTTGCTAAAAACGGATGAAACGCGCTGGGATTTGGAGAAACCGCCGTTTATTTTATCGGGGGTGGAATTTCCCGTTTAGAGAAAAGTCTTTGTTTTCCGCGGCAGACTGCCGGGCGGAGATTCGTTTGCGGCGGCCGTATGAAAATGAGAGCCGGAAATTTTGAATAAAATATTTGTGGATATTTCAAAATTTTGATTTTCGAGGTCTTGACAGCGCAAAAAACGCCTGTTAAAATAAAAAGGAAGCATTTCTGCGAATGATTTGAAACGCGGCGAAGAGAAGAAGAAAAGCGAGAAAAAATGACGATACCGATTTTATTGTTGAAAGTTTCACGAAATATCAAATACCGTCTGAGATTAAAATCAGAGTTGAAGGCGCGGTTGCGCGCGGGGACGCTTGGCGCCGCGGCGGTCGTTTTCATGCCGTTTGCGTCTTTTGGCGGATATGTCTGGACAGAAAACGGGGTTGGAAATTACGGAGGGACGTCGGCTCCGTGGGTTAGCGACGAGGGCGTCGTCGGCAAATGGGTTGTCGCCGGGACGGAAAACGTCTTTCAGGACGACGTCAACGTAACGGGAGGTGTGAATTTTACGATTGACGGCGCGACGGTTACGACCGCGAGCCTGACGCGCGTTGAAATGGGCGGACAGAAGGCGGTTTTTACCGTTCGGAACGGCGGAAAATTCATTACTTCCAATACCGTCAGTATTTCAGACAGCAGCGGCGTTTCAACCGGTACGCTTAACGTGGACGGCGGCGTTCTTGAATCGACCAGTGAAATTCGCGTCGGTTTTCATTGGCAGGGATATCTGAACGTCGTTAACGGGGGCGTTGTTTCCAGTTCCGGTAATATTTTGGTCGGCGGATCGGAGGCGCGGAAAGGGATTGGCCACGTTACCGTCGGCGCTCTTGACAGCGAGACGAATACCGGATCGCTTACGGCGAAGGTTCTGTATCTTGGAATTTCCGGTCCCGGCGATTCGGACATGACCGTCAATCGCGGAACGGCGACGCTTTCTGAACTGCACCTTGGCGAGGCCTTGGGCAAAGGCGACGGGAATACTTACGATTCGATTCTGACGGTAAATTCCGCCGGCGTTATTTCGGTTTCGGGGAATCTCACGACCGGGAATCATGCGGAACGCCGCGGCGTAGTTGACGTTAACGGCGGCAGCGTTTCCGCGGAACGGATTCTTTTGAGTCGGGCTTCAGGATCGGTTTCGAAAATGACGCTGTCGGACGGAATCGTGCAGTTTCACGAGCGCATGACGGTTGGCGCGCTTGGGACGGCGGAGGTGAGTATTACGGGCGGGACGCTCGTCGGTTCCGCGGTCGGCGCGGATGGAAATTCCGTCTATAAAAGTATTTTTATCGGCGGCGATTCGGGACAGACTGAAAAAAACGGAGTCGGCGTCGTCAATATTTCCGGCGGCGAATTACTCGCGAACGGTCTTTATATCGGCGTCGCGGGTAAGGGAACGCTCAATCTTTCAGGAACGGGAAGCGTTCGAACTTTCGCGGAGACGAATGTCGGCTTCGGCGCGGGTTCTTCCGGAACCTTGAATATTTCCGGCGGAACGATGACGCTTGGCGGAACCATGTCGGTGGGAAACTCCGGCGACGGGGTATTTAGCATGTCGGGAGGGACTGTTTCCGGACATTCGGTCAATATTGATTCCAAAGGCGCCGGTTTTATTTCAGGCGGAAATATTCTGTCCACGCTTAATCTGAACGGCGGCGGTCTGTTTATCCGCGATACGAAGGACGGGGAAACCGTCGCCTACGAGACGGTCAACGTCAATCGCGGAACCGCGTACGTTACGAACGCGTCGGTCGTTCCTCACAGCGCGACCGCGCAGTTCAACGTGAACGATACGTTGGATATTGGCGAAGACGCGGTTTTTAAGTCCGGCGAAATTTTTCGACATGCCCAGGCTCGGGAGGCTCTTCTTTTCATTCATGACGGCGGGCAATTTCTGGCTTCCGGCCGTTTTCTGGTCGGCGACGTTGCCGCAAGTCGCGGTACGATTATTGTCGACGGACCGGGAAGTCTTTTGAAATCGCCCTCGGAAACACGGTTGGGGTACCATGGTTCCGCGGAGATTTACGTTCAAAACGGCGGGACGATTTCCGGAAACGTCATTGATCTTGGCGTCAACAATAACGCGGCGGACGTTCTTCCGAGCGAATTGAATATCATTGGGAAAGATTCAAAGGTCGTCTGCACTACCCTGAACGTCGGATCGAATAATCAGAAATCCATTCTGAATTTCATTGCGGACGGCAGCGGATTTGGAATTCTGGAAACGGAAACTCTGAATCGAAACACCGTGAAGGAAAGCGAGATCAATCTTGGACTGAAGAATCCTCTTACCGTTTTTTCGGATGTTCCGAGCGAGGGGTGGCAGATTGTCAAAGCGTCCTCTTTGAAGAATTGGAGCGTTAAGGAATCCGGGATCTGGGAGGCGACGGTAGACGGCGGAAACGTTACGGTTGATTTTGCGGACGGTAAAGAGGCCTCGACGCTTAAAGACGGCGTAACGCTCCGTTTATCCGGAGATTTATCCAATAGAGGTTGGACGAAGATTGAAGGGGAAGGATTGAAGATTCTCGTTACGCTCGACGGGGTCGCGGATTCAGAACAGATGGACGAATTGATGGAACTTTTTTCCGAGGGAATCGACGGGGCGTCTTTGGAGCAGTCGAGCGACGTTTCTTTTTTGATTTCCGGCGTCGATCTTTTCAATGATATTTTAGCGTGGGATTTCACCGACTATAATTCGCTCAATGGCACGTCGTTCTCTCTTTCTTCGCTTTCAGCTTACCTTGCGGAATCGAGCGGCGGAGAGACAAACGTTCCGGAACCCGCTTCGTTCTGGCTCCTGCTGGCTGGAATTCTTGGAATGGCGCGCGTCTGGCGTAAGAAATAAAAAAAGCGGTTCGCGAGATTGGGAATTGGAATGGCGGAATGGCTTTCGCGTTAATTTTCAGGCGAAGAAAGTCGTTTCGCCAGTTCTTTTTTCCGCCGGTTTTGTTTTCCGCAGGTTCTTCACCGAAAAAAGAGGTCCGCAGACCTGCGAACGATAGCTGGTCTGCGGATTCCGTTTTCTGAGTAAAGTTTCAGACGTTGATTTCGCGACAGTTTTCTTTTTACTTTAAGGGCGAAACGGTCAGACTCCGGATCGTGATTCCCTGCGAGTCGTCTTTTTGGAATGAAATGGAGTGTTCCAGCTTTTTCGGCCAATAGAGAGTGACGGTGCGGTTTTCGTTAAGACACAGATCCGTTATGTTTTCTTTTACGATCAGATCAAGCGTAATTTTTCCATTGGCGAAATCGACGCGTTCCAATTTTACGTTTCCCAGAGTTGCCGAGCGCTGGAAAGGCGAAATGGTTAAAGTCAAATCGTCGTTTAGAAAAAGTTTCCACTCCGTGAGCGCGTCGCGCCGCAACGGGTTGAATTCAAGTTCCATTTGCAGACGGTAATTTGCGGGAATCTTCGTCCATGTTTTTTCTTCCGCATTAATTTCGTTTTCCTTTACGACGGGTTCCAATGTCTGCGGAATCATTTCCGGAACAAATTTTTCGCCGAGGGTACCGTCTTTGCGACGGATTAATTCATGAAAAACGAGCGCGCCGGCCCAGCGATTTTCGAGACCGATCCATCCGGTGATGATTCTCCGATTGTTTTTCCAAGGCGCGGTTTTGGGGACTTTCGTACTTCCAGGCATGAGAATATTTGGTCCTGCTGGAATTTCCCACGGTCCGCTTGGATTTTCCGAGAAACGGTAGAATCCGTTTCCGTGACCCGCGACGACATAGTAAAGCCCGTCCCATTCGAACCAGTCGGGACATTCCGGCTGCCCCTTGCGGTCGGTAAAGACCGGATCCTGAATTTCCCAATTTTCCAAATCGTTGGAAACGGCATGAAGCCAGCAACCTCGTCCCAGAAAGGAGTCCGTAGCGTAAAGATGAAAGACGCCGCTCTGCGGATCTTGGAAAACGATTGGGTCGCGGGTTCCGTGTCCGTAACCTTCCGGATTGGCAAAAAGAGGTTTCAGCTGTTTTTTGAAATGGATTCCGTCTTCGCTTATTGAAAGGCTCAAAAGTCCGTCGTCCGGGAAATTTACCGTATTTTCCGAGAATCCTTTCGACCAGCGGTTTCCGTAAAACGCGTAAAATTTTCCTTCATGAACGAAGACGGACCCTGTGCAGATGGAACCTTCTTTCTGATATTCGATTGGAATCATGATTGGTTGGTGAGTCCAGTTTACCAGGTCGGTCGAGGTCGCCTGAATCCACTGGTGCGCTCCAAATCCGTTTTTGGAGCCGTGATGACGTTTGTCGAGCAGGAAAGCCGCGTGAAAGACTCCGTCGTGGGTAAATGGGAAAGTGTCTCCGACGAAATAGCCGTTCGGCGGAGTCCAGTACTGGAGACTTTCTCCATTCCCGCGGTCGAGACGTGTTCGAGCGTCGGCTTTTTCCGGTCCTCCGGCCAGCCAGACGATTTCTTCTTCGTTCAAAGTCCGATTCCAGACGGCAATCGTGTCGATTTCACCCGTAAATCGCGCGTCAATTTGTTTTTCGTCGCAGCATTGAGCGCCGATAAGAACCGGCTGATCGTTTTGAACGAGATCCCCGAGGACAAAATCTTCGTCAAAACAGCGTCCGTCAACGAAAAGTTCGAGTTTTCCTTCATTCATTCGGACGACGACGTCGTGCCATGCGGTAAGAGCGTTTTCGGGCGAACGCATTTCGTCAAACGCCGCGCGGCCAACGAGTCGAGATTTGTTTTGCGTCGTGTCGAGTTCCAAACCAAGGTATTCGCGATAGGCAAAAATATTGAAGGCGAATTTTTGGTTTCCTCGTTTGGAAAAAATTGGACAATCCGTCAGATTTTCGGGTAAACGCAGGCGCAGGTAAATCGAAAGGGCGTTTTTTCCAATGGAAAGTTCGTTTTCCGCTCCCTGTCCGGCGTTGAGATACGAACCGTTTGAGAATTTTGCGATTTTTCCATCGCCGCCGCGTCGTTTTGATTCCGCCGCTTCATCTTCGTTGAGCGGAACGTTTAGCTGAACGTCGCCTACCGCGGTTAATTTACTGTTCGCGCCGTTTGCGTCGTCCAGACCGTCGAAGTTCCAGAGAGCTACGGCGTCGTCCAACGGCGAGGTTGCCTGAAGCGGAGCGGCAAAAAGAAGCGCGACGCCAAAAATTGTCGCGATTGCCTTCCATTTTTTCATGATTGGTCTCCTTTGAGATGTTTGTCATGGGAATGAATGAAAGAAATCCAGTTCCTGATTTCGACGGATAGGCGCCGTCAGAAAATAAATTTCAGAATTCCACGAATTGTTTTTTCGTAAAAACCGAAATTATCTGAAATTTTAACATTTAAATGATTCATTTTTCATTGATTTTTAGTCGAATGATCGTTGAAACGGCACGAGGTCAGTTGGCGCAGATTTTGAGCCGCGGCTTCCAACGCGAATTTCAAGGCTGTTTTTATTGAATTTCCGCGTGAAATGGAGAGCGCCAGAGCGCCGGTCAGAGCGTCTCCGCAACCGATTGGGCAGAGGACTTCTCCCGGATCGGGAAGTACTTTCGGCGGCGTAAGACAAACGACGTCGGAACCGTTTACCGCATAGAGAGAATTGGGACCGTTGGAGACGACGACCCATTGTGCGCCGCGGAAATTCAGATCGCGGCATGCTTTGAGCAGTTCCGTTTCATTCGGCAACGAACGTCCGACGGTCTGTTCGAGTTCTTCCAGGTTTGGTTTAATGATCAGAGGACGATATTTCAGGCATTTTTCCAGCCCTTTTCCGCGAAAATCAAGGATTGTCGGGATTTCGGGAGGGATTCGCGCGACCATTTCTTCGTAGATTTCGGCGGGGACTTTCGGGGGGAGACTTCCGGAGACGACGACGGCTTGCGCGTCGTCCAGGTGCGAGGAATAAAATTTGATCCAGGCGTCCAGTTCGTCGGGCGATAACGGTTTCCCCGCTTCGACCAGTTCGGTAACGGTTCCGGCTGAATAGTCCACGAGCGTCGTGCAGACGCGAATATCGCATTTAACTGGAAAGATACGGCAATCCATTCCGAGCAGAGCGAGGTCCTCGCGCATTTTTTGAGTATTAGGTCCGGAACCTGGAAAAATGGGGAGAGAATTTCCTCCAAGAGTCTGAATGGCAATAGCCGCGTTGACGGATTTTCCAGCCGCAAACCAGATGGAGTTAAGCGAACGGTTTACTTCGTTGAGACGCAGCGACTCAAATTCCAGAACGTGTTGCCAGGATGGGGTGAGGCCTGCCGTGAGAATGCGTTTCATAGGGCGCCCTTAATCAAAATTCAATCAAATTACCCAATTCTATATTCGGTCAAAGACGTTTTGAAAATGCGGAAATTTTGTTGTTTTGGGAAATATTTATCCGTTTTTTCTAAAAATGGACGAATTAATTGGGAGGTGGATACTTGATTCAGTAATAAAATCTGTTATGATTGGAAAATGGAAGGGTTTATTTTGGAAACTTTGGAAATAGAAAATTTAGAGTTGATGAAAGTGTCGATCCCGTATGCCCCAAAAAACTGAATCATTCGTTTTTTCATCGATGCAGTCTTTGAGTCGAAAAGTTCGCGACGAGACGTTCGTTCAGGGATTTCGAATTTTTCTTGGCTGGTTGCCGGGATGTTTGCTCTTGGGAAATTCTTTTCTATTTGGTCAGGAAAATTCTCCGGTAATTCAGGTTTCCGAGCAACTTCAGAGTCGGAAAGAGAACGACGATCGGCCGACCGCTCCGATTCTGGCGAACGCGTCGGTTTCGGATGAAAAAAATCAGAAAACGGACTCGGAAGGCGTTAAAGATTCAGAATTTATTCGCGTTTTTCAACCCGTACCGCGCGAAATGCGGCGTTCCATGGAAGACGCGCGGAAGTTGATCGAGATGGAACGTTTTGCGGAAGCCGGAAGAAAACTGGACCAGATTCTTGGCGCGGAGGAGGATTACTTTTTTTTGCTGAAGTCGGACGTAGATGAATTTGGAAAGAGCAACGGCGGGCATTTTGGAAATCTTCAGCAGGAAGCGGAGCGTCTTTTGGAAACGCTTTCTCCGAAAGGAAAAGATCTTTACGAGACAGAATTCGGCGCCGTCGCCCGTCTTTTGCTTGACGAAGCGTTGGCGTCTGGAGAAATCGGGAAACTGAATCAGCTTTCCAGACGTTATTTTTTTACGCAGGCCGGAAGTCAGGCGACGTTTCTTCTCGGACTTTCGCTTTTGGATCGTCGGCAGTTCGTTTCCGCGCGGAAACAGTTTGAAAAAATCCGTTCGTTTCCGCAGGTGAGAAAGGAATTTGAACCGGCGCTGACTCTTTATCTTGCGGCCGCCTGTTTGTTCGGAGGTCAGAACGTCAGGGCGGAAGAAATCCTTCGCAAATCCGTCGAGGACGGGTTTCTTGATTATTCAACGCTGCGGATTGGCGAAAAATCGGTAAAAGATTTCCTTCGTTCAGACGGCGACTTTACCGCCGCGTTTACGGCGCGTCTTCAGGAACTGTCGCCGGAATTCGGCGCAAATTTGCCGGAAGAACTACGGAAATCGTGGGATCTTTTACTTCAGAATCAGGCGCGGAGCGTGAATCAGCCGGGAGTTTCCATGCCGATTTTAACGCCAGTCTGGAAGTCGTCGATGATCGACGATCCGGAAGGCAGCGTTCTTCTGAATCTTTTGAGGGTAAAAAATGAACGTCAGATATTGAGCGGTCCGTTGCCTTCCCATTCGCCGCTTGTCGTTGGAAAAACGGTTTTGATGCGTTCGCTGTGGAATCTTTCGGCAGTTGATCTTGAAACGGGCAAGAGATTGTGGGCGGCGCCGTCGTTGAATTATGCGGAAATTCGCGCTCAAATTTTGCGGCTTGAGGAGTCGCAGTTAGGTTCAGTTCAGGGATTGCCGCCGTCGCGCCGGGTTCGCCAACTGATGGCGGGTTTGATCCGGCGTCAGATTTTTGGCGAGCGGATTTACGGAGAGCTGGCGAGCGATGGGAAATCTGTTTTTTGCGTAGAGGATACGCTTCAGCGGTACGTCCCGAGCCGCGAATCTATTCTCGTCCGGCGTCTTGGGACTCAAAACGCCGCGTTTCCCGAAACTGCGAAGGAAAACGATCCGAATACGGTCCCCAATCGTCTTGCGCGTTATGATATTCGGACGGGGAAATTACTCTGGCATTTGGGAGGTTCCGCTTCCAGTTGGAGTCTTGAAGAAAGCGGGACGATGTTCCTGGGGGCGCCGCTTTGCGTCGGGGACGCTCTTTACGTTTTGACGCGGCAGCTGGGGCAGATTCGTCTTTTGGCGATAGACTCCGAAAGCGGAAAAGTTCTCTGGTCGCAGACGCTTTGTCTGGCTCCAACGGCTTTTCAGGCAAATCCAACGCCTTGCACGCCGCGGTGGTGCGAAGGAACGTTGATCTGTCCAACGCCGAATCAGCTTATCGTCGGGGTTGATTCGGTTTCGAGAAAACTCGCGTGGGCAAACGTTTATGGAAATCCGATGAAAAATGATGAAGAAGCCCGCTATTTTGATTCACGAGTCGGTTCTCTTCTTCAGAGCGAAATACCGATTGCTCCGGGCTCCGAGATAGTGACAGCCGGAGAAAAAATTCTCTATTTGGGAACGAACGATACGCTGGTTTGTCTTGACGGATTAACGGGGAAAACTTTTTGGAAGAAACCCGTTCCCTACGTTCAGCAAACTTCCGGCGCCAATATTCTTCTGGTAGACGGGGAACAGGTTGCCGTGTTAAATGGAAGCGAAGTTTTTCTTTACTCTCTGGAAGACGGCAATCTTTCCCGGAGAGAATCCCTTGCGGCTTTTGGGAAACCGACCGGACGCGGATTTCGTTCGGACGGAACTTATTTTCTTCCGTTTGATAACGAAAAGATCGTTCGATTTAACGTTAAAAACTGGAAAGCCGTCGACGTTGTTTCATTATGCGAATTTGGCGAGCTGGGAAATCTTGTTCCTGCCGGAGATTTTATTCTTTCGCAGGGAACGGCTAATTTGACGGCTTTTGTGCAGGAGTCCGCCGCCCGCGAATATGTTCGCAAAACGCGCGAAAAGGATTTTGAATCGCCGGAGGCTCTTCAGGTGGAGGCGATGCTGCTCTGGAAAGACGGAAAATTCAGGGAAGCCGTCGAGTTGCTTAAGTCGGGCGGCGATTTTACGCGCGAATTGTTCCGAAAGCGTCTTCTGGACTTCGTGGAAAAAGATCCAGACGTTGATTTTGAATCCTGGCTGTCCGAAATGGATACCCCGGCGGAACAGTTTCAATTTATTCAGAAAGTTGTCGAGCGGACGGAGGCGGCGAAACGTTGGGCCGACTCGTTGTCCTGGTGCCGAAAAGCGAGTCGGACGTTAGCCGGGTTCGAGGGAGCGCCGATTCGTCCCGCCGATTCTGCGGCCTCCGTTTCTGTTGACGGGGAAAATTCAGAGACGTCGGAAAACCAAATGACGGAACGCGCCGATTCATTTTCAGCCGACGGGCTATGGGTGGAAGTCGCGGGAGTAGCAAATGACGGCGCGAAGGCTTTTTTGAATCGGGAATGGGACGCGGACGAAGAGTTTGACGAAGATAAGCGGATAGAAAACGATCTGTACCGGGGGTTGGCGGATTCGAAAATTTTCCAGACCTTTGACGTTTGGCTTTCGGAACGTTTGTCGCAGATTGCGCGGAACGTGCCGGCCGACGACGAAACCCGCCGCGAGCTGGTCGCATGGGCGTCGAATGAGTCCGTGAGGCTTCATGATGAGTTGGAACGTCTGAAGGAAAACGGAGATTTTTCTTCGGAAAAAGGTGAACGCCTGTTGAAGGATTTGGCTAAAACCCGAATCAGGTTTTCTTTCCAGAAAAATGAATCGCTTGACGAAGACTATTTTCAGCTCGTGAAACTTCGCGGAGATATTCCGGCAATTGAAGCGTTTGTTCAGGAATCGGAGAGTGAACCGGCCAAAGCCGCGGCGTCTCTGGTTAAAATCTTTGAAGAAATAGGGGATCATGGTCGAGCGGCTCTTTATCTGCGGCTTCTGGAAATGAAATACGCTTCTGAAAAAGTTC
>CAZWOV010000026.1:0-14110 GCA_964635645.1 uncultured Planctomycetaceae bacterium
CTTCATTTTGGCAAATTTTTCTTCGGTGGAGTTTCCCGGAATAATTCCGAGCTGGGAACCGAGGCAAAGACGGGCCTTTGCGGTCTGGTTTGCGCTTTTGCCGTCCCAGACGCTGTCGGTAACTTCCGCTTTCAGTTCGATATTGGTCATGGAAGCTGCGGCGGCGACGGCGCCGACAGCCAGAAATTCACGTCGTTTCATTCGTCAATTACTCCTGAAAAAAGGTAAGCTGGCGGGTAAATGGGCATTCAAATCCCTACGTCCGTTTATTTTACTCTTGCCGCCAAAAAAATCAACGGGGAAAACCGCCTTTTTTAAAAAAAATATCGAAATTTAGCTCTTTCCTCATGATTTAAAATTCTTTTTCTCAAAAGAATTTCTGTACGGACTCGGATTTTTTCGGAAATGAAATTGAGGAAACCGTAACATTTTGAATACTCTTTCTGAAGACCTGAAACCGCTTAATATGAAAAGGTTTAGCGAACGGTCAAGTTTCCGCCGTGTGAATTGCTGTTTACGGAAACTTACGCTCTTTACACGACCAGCTTTGGACGGATAATTTCAGAACGGTTGCGCTATTTAAAATATTCGCGTCGAATTCCCATTGCGTTTTAGTCGAGTAATGCGCCGTAATTTTCTGCAATCCGTAAATTTTTTCATCCATGTTGGAAATCATTTTTAATTCGCCGGTTCCCATAATGCATTGATATGAGTAGGAAAAGTCGCATCCTCGAGATCCTTCGATCAATCTGCGTCCCGTATCCATTTCAAAAGATACGGCGGATTGTTTTGGAAGTAAATCGATTTTTCTGCCTTCATTTGCGCAGTGGAAATATAAAAAAATCTGTTTATTGATTATGTCGCAACCAAAATTCATTGGGACGATATAGGCTTCATTTCCATCTACGAATCCTAAACGACAACAATCGCAGTCGTTCATTATCTTTGTCATTTTTAAAAAATCCGCAACTTCTCTGTCTTTTCTTCTCATGGCGATTATTTTCCTGAATTAGTGGTTTCGGAGCGTTTCCATCAGTCTCTGAATGTAGATTCCGCGCATGAGATCGGGTTCGTTATTGAGGATTTTACCCGCTTCAATATTTCTCAGAAAACGCGCAATTGCCGTACAGTGAGCGCGGACCCATCCGATTCCTGATTTTGCGGCGGGAAAGTCAGAGTCCGGCGCCGCGTAACGGTTTCCGACGGGGATTCGCGTCCACCCCGCTTTTCCTCCGAACGGGGAAGTCGAATTTCGCCCGTCGAAAAATTCCAGGTAATGCGGCGAATCGAGAGAGAAACGCAAGGCGCCCTGTCGTCCGAAAATTTCAAGCGTCATGTCGTTTTCAGCTCCATGAGCCATTTTGGAGACGTGGAGCGTTCCAATGGCGCCGTTCCCGTTTTTCCAGATCATCACAATGGCGTCTTCCGCGCGTTCGTGATTTTCAGGGTCGGAAGATGCGTCGAAGTTGAAAGTTTCCGTTAACGGACCGGCTAGCCAGTCGGTAAAATCAATCAGGTGCGAGCCGATATCCGTTAACGCTCCGCCGCCTGCGGACCTGAGGTTTTTCCAACGAATGGGGCGTGTCGGGTCCACGTGGGAATTCTGAAGGTAGGAACCTCGAAATTCAAGTATTTCGCCAATTTCCCCCTGTTCAATCATTTCTTTCATCTTTATTGCGGACGCGAAAAATCTGGTGTGAAACGCGATTTGAGAGATTCCGCGGTAATTTTTCAGCAGAGGTTTGATTTCATCTGCTTCCGCCGCGTTAAGCAGCAAAGGTTTTTCGCAGTAGATGTTTTTGTTTGCAAGAATGGCCTCTTTCAGAGCGGGAAAGTGAAGGTGATTTGGAAGACAGATATTGACGACGTCAATTTCCGGATCGTGGATTGGGGCTTTCCAGTCTGTCGTAGGAATCGCTCCGTCGGTCAACGCCGCGGCGTCTGCGGCAGTTTCCGGCCGGGAGTTTACGACGTATTTGATTCGAGGCGTGACGGGAATCTGATTTACGTAAAACGGAAGCGTTCGGTAGGCGTAAATATGGACTTTTCCGATTGCGCCGCCGCCGAGAATTGCGATGTTGACGGTTTTCATGTTGAACTTTCTCAAGATTTCTGAATGCAAATGATTTTAGAAAAAACGCCGATTTTCAGAAAGTTCTCTGGAACTGAAAATTAGAGACGTTTTTATCAGGATTTCAAATTTTTTATTTTACCGCGAACCTTTCTTTTTTCAAGGGCCGGAATGAAGAAAACGAAAATTTACTTCTTTTTTTATGATTTTTCTTTTCGTAATATCGGAGAATATTGACATTCTGAAAATTTTGTTTAGAATAGTTTTCGTCTGAATGGACAGTCCGTCAGGCGGAGAACGTCGGCGCGGAGATCGTTATTTTTTTATCGGCGTAATTTTCAACTGAAAGAGTCTGGTGATTTCAGGAATGAGGCGAATCTTGCAAAACCTGGGGAAATACTTTTTTTAGATTTCCAGAGTTTTCGATAAGAACCGCATTTGCGTCCTGCTCAATTAATTTTTTTCAAAAGGAACTCGGCGAATGGCTGCCAAAAAAACAATGAAATGTTACTGCGCTTCAAGCGATCCGAAAACCTACGCACAGGAAGTTGCGGACGCCTTGATGAAGACTGATTTTGATATGATGAAACGGATTGCGGAAGTTCTGCTTGCCACAAAGGAAAACGGAAATATGATTTTTACCGCCGGGAACGGCGGAAGCGCGTCGACTGCCAGCCACATCATCAACGACCTGACGAAGGGATGCCGACTGAATCATCGCGAAGGATTTCGAACGACCTGTCTGAACGATTCAAATGTTCTGGTAACGTGTCTGGCAAACGATTTCTGCTATGAAGACGTTTACGCGATTCTGCTTAAGACGCTTGGCAATCCGGGCGACGCGCTTATCGTTTACAGCGGGAGCGGCAATTCTCCAAACATTGTCAAAGCGTGCATTCAGGCGCGGAAAATGGGGATTAAAGTTATCGGCTTCGGCGGACGCGACGGCGGACAGATGAAAAATTGGTGCGATTACTGTCTTTTAGCTCCGACCTGGTCCATGGAACAACTGGAAGATCTTCACGTCGTCTACTTTCATTCGCTCGTCTGCACGTTGAAAGAAATGCTTAAAACGACGTGGGATGTGGAAGTTATGGAGTTTCCGACGTCGGCGCAGTCTCAAGCCGTTTATTTTTTTGATGAAAAGAACGTTGCGAAAATACCTGGATTCGACGCGTTCGTCGATATTCTTCAGAATACGGAGATTAATGATTGCGAAGAATCGGAAGAAGAGTTTACCGTTTTCTGTTTGACGGAGGAAGAAGTCGCGGAAGTTAAGAAAGCGGGCGGTTATGCCGTTGGCGTGGCGTACGACAAAAATACGTTGAATTTAGTTAATGAATCCAAGCGGACGAAAATGCTTGCCGCCGGAGCGGATTGCATTATTCCGAATTTCACGAATGCGGAAAGACTCGTTAAATTTTTGATGAGACGTTGACTCAAAAAAGAAACAGGCTTCGGAGGGCTTTTCATTTCTCCGAAGCCTGGAATATATCAGGACGGAACCTTCCGGCGGGATAAACGGTCAAATTCTACGGCTTGTCGGAGAATCTTTTCGGCGTCTTTCAGTTTTAACTGATTGGCGGCGTCGGAAATGGCCGCGTCCGGATTTGGATGGATTTCGGCAAAGATTGCGTCAACGCCAATGGATAACGCGGCGTTCATCAATGGAGCGACAAAATCTCTGTTTCCTCCGGAGCATGTCCCGTTTCCGCCGGGTTTCTGAACGCTGTGAGTAGCGTCGAAAACGACGGGCGCACCGTATTTTCTCATTTCGATTATTCCGGTAAAATCGACGACCAGATTGTGATATCCGAAGGAAGTTCCGCGTTCGCAAAGTAAAACGTTTTCATTCCCCGCTTCCTGAAATTTTGTTACGACGTTTTTCATGTCGTCAGGCGCCATGAACTGCCCTTTTTTGACGTTGACGGGTTTGCCCGTATGGGCCGCGGCCGTCAGAAGGTCCGTCTGGCGGGCGAGAAACGCTGGAATCTGAAGCATATCGACTACTTCGCCGACGATTGGGCATTGAGACGTTTCGTGAACGTCCGTGACGACGGGAAGCTGAAACTCTTTACGGACTTTTTCGAGGATTCGGAGTCCGATTTCTATTCCAACTCCACGCGGCGAATGGATTGAACTTCGATTGGCTTTATCGAATGACGATTTGAAAATTAAAGGAATACGCAGTTTTTCGCAGATTCTTTTTAACGTTTCCGCCGTTTCCATAACGGTTTTTTCATTTTCGATAGCGCATGGTCCGGCAATCAGCGTGAAAGTTTCCGGGGATTCCGGCGAACCGAATCCGCCGATGGACGTATTGGGTGAAATCTGAATTTTTCGAGTTACAGACACGAGGGACTCCTTTTTTCAAAACGGGTTCCGAAACGTTTTTCAGCTTGATTTTGAGGCGTCCGGAATTTGTTTGAAACTGTTTTTTCAAAAAACGCGGCTAAAGAGAAATTCCTTTCAATTTTTGCCGAAATTCATTCATTTCTTCTGTTCTTCCCATGAATTCAAGCAGTTGGAGCATATTCTGGTATGGGGTGCGCAGTTGGTTTCGGTCGTTCGGATGCGTATCGACATGCTGTTCGATACAGAAAATCGCGGTTTTGAGTAAAACGTAAGCCTTTTTCGTGTTTCCTGTTTCCGTATACGAAACGCTCATTCCGTTGACGATTTTGCCCAGTTGAAGCGGGTCCTTCCATTCCTTCTTTTTGATGACGTCGGTCAGATACGGAATTGATTTGTCGTACCAGACGACGGCTTCCTGGTGAAGCGTTTCTTTTTTCCTGTTTTGTTCGGCAGGAGACGTCTTGCCCAGCTCGTTTTCATTGGAGGCCATAAGTGAAAAAATCATTCCTTTGTGGTAATAGAGTTGAGAAAGAAGGAAAGTTTCATTAATGCTTAATTCTTTTTTACTTTTTTTAATCTGTTCCATCATCGCGATAGCGCGGTTCAGGCACTTCTGCGCGGTATCCATTTCATTGCGCAAAATGCAGATTTGACTGACGTCGTCGAGAATAAGCGACGAATTCATGCAGACGTCGATATATTCCTGAGAGGACTCGGTTTGTTTGAGGACTATTAAATTTTCTGCCAGGAACGCCTTTACGTAATCCGCGAACTGCGCGTCTTTGCCCAATGAACAGAGAATCGTCAAGGTTCTGAAAAGAGTTTCGTAGCGTAATTGGCGAGCCTCTTTGGGACGTTTGGATTCTTGCGTTTTGAAAATTTCATCCATGAGAAGCTGTGCTTTCGTCAGCCACTTGCGCGTATTTTGAACCTTTAAATCCCACAAACCGGCGGCGACGTCTCCGGCAATTCCAAGTTGGGCGTTCAGAAGAAGTTCCTGGACGGTCAGTTTTTCAGAATCCGTCAGCGGGTACATTCTGCCGCGAATGACTTTTCCGACTTCCAAGAGTTTTTCCCCCTGCTCCGCCGCCCGGCGATGACAGAAAAAAGCCTGTTCCAGATTGTTTTTTTTGTCAAGGATCAGGATATCGCCCTCGACAAGATTTGCCCGAAAAGAAACGAACGGATTGTCGAGATACTTTTTACGAATTTCGGCCAGAAGTTCCAATGCCTGTTCGGAGCGCTGATTTTTGGCGAGATATTCGACTTTCTCAAACAGTTCGTCTTCAAACGAAAGCTCCGTGTTAATTTCTGTTGTTTCGGCTTGCGAATTGGAATTTATCGAATCAAATTCTCCGAGAAGTTCGTTTGGTATTTCCAGACTCGCGTTCCGGCGGGTCGGTATGCCTCTTAAAGAGCCTTCCTGAAGATCCGTAGAAATTGTTTCCGAAAGTTCTTCCGTTGGCGGTGTGAAAGCGTTGCTTTCAAGTGAATTCGGAAGCGGTAATTCCTCGGGTATCGCGTCCGATATCGGCGGAAGACCCGCGTCCGTTGCGTCGGCGCCCTGATCTGAATGCGAACTGGAAATTTCCGACTCCGATGATTTTTGAGGAATATCGGGGAGGAGTTCTTCATCCTGAACGGTTTCCATTTTCAATTCGGTTTTGGAATTTGACGAAATTTGCGGCGCGGAAATATTGGAGGAGTCCGGCTGTTTCGATTTTTCCGGGGAATGAATCGGTTCAAGATTCGTTGAAATTTCTTCCGAGTTGTTTTCCAGTAAATCCAGATCCGGAGGGTCCAATTGAGTTAAACTGGAATTATTCGAAGAATTGGTTTTCGTCTGATTTGCCGTCTGGGCTGGAGCGGCGGCGTGAATCTTTTCTTCCGGTTTGGATTCCGACGGCGATCCCGACTCCGTGTCGGCAGGAGTTTCTTCCGTTGCGGTTTGTGAATTCGGAGACTTTTGGTCAATGGACCCAGACAGATTGTTTTTCGCGTTGGATGAAACGGGAGTTCCTCCGTTTTTCAATTCCGGAACGGCTTCTTCGAGTACTTTTAAATAAGCCAGGGCTTTTTGATTTTGCGGTTCCAGTTTAAGCGCCTGCCGGATATCGCCGTGAGCTCGTTTGGGATCCGCGTCTACCCATGTTTCCGCGCGAAGGAGGAATGGATCTGCGGAGACCGTTTGAAAGATGATTTGAAGAACGTCCATTGGAATATTTTCGGAACCCTGCTCCAGTTGATTCACGTTGCCGAGTTTCTGTGACGGGTCATAGGCGAGAGCAACGCCGATTTCTGGAAAAATTTCTCCTTTGATCGTTCCGTTTTCATCAATCATGAACACAGACTGAATGTGCGCCATACCAAGGTCGTCGGCCAGTTTTCGCGCATTTATAGTTTGAGATAATTCCGCGATAACACCGTAAACGGTATTATTGATAATATGAAACGCGACTCCTTTGAAGCCTTCCATTTGATATTCTTCAATATCGATCCCTTTACCGGCTCCATCTTTCTGGATTCCAACAGGTTCGCCGAAGGATTTGTGCAGTTCGGCAAGGGACGTTTTCCCCGGAGTAATTCCATTGAATGAGGCGGTTTCAACCGGAATGTCGTAAACCGTCTGTTCCGAAACGGTTTGCGGCTCGGAAGTGCCTTGCGTCTGATTCATTGAATCCGCTTGCGGAGCGGAGTTGTTTTGAGGGGTGGAATCGGCGTTCCGGGAACCCGATACGGAATTGGACTCCGTTTGAGACTGGGCGTCCGTTGAAATATGGATTGCAGGTAAAGATTGCTCCTGCGCTTTCATATTTCCGGAAAGTGAAAAAAGCAGAAACGTGGCAAAACATGTTGTTTTAAAAAACAAAGCCGTTTGATTTTGCATATTTTCAAAAAATTTTTTCATTTGATGGTCCATTCCTTCGCTGAATTGATAAAAACCCCAATCAGTTTATCGGATAATTGGATGGTTTTGATTAGGAAAAGTTTAACGGACGTCGCGGTTTTGTTGAATGCGGGCGTTTAGATGTCGTCTGGCCGTTCTGAAAGGTTTTTAACGGAATAAGAAATTTTTAGAAAAAAGGGTCCCCCCATCTTGCTTTTTCAAATGAAATCGGGTATGATAACTGAAATCATATTGGAGAATTATGGAGGTTTTCATGCTGAGGCGCTACCAAATTCCGTGCGAGTGCGGACGAATTCATGACGTAACCAAAACGCAGGCGGGCAGTTCTCTTGTCTGCGAATGCGGAAAATCGCTGTCTATTCCGGCAATGCGCGAGTTGCAGAAGTATCCTGTGATTGAACGTCCTGATCCGCAGAAAGAGGCGCTTTCTCTCTATAGCGTTTCAGGCGCGCGTCAGAGAAGGAACGGTCTCCTTTTTGTTCTTTTGGTCGCGTCTGTTCTTTTTGCTGGAATTGGATTTTACTATTTCCAGATCTGTCCAAAGGAACTGACCGTAGAAAATGCGGAATCTCCTTTTGAAGTGTGGCAGGTTTGGCAATCGTTGAGAACGGGAATCGATACGCCTCCAAGCCGGGCGGAAATAATGCGGACCGAAATGATTAAAATGTCCTGGCGATGGATTATTATTTGCGGGAGCGCTTCCGCGGCGTGTGTTTTGGGAATGTTGGCCGCTCTGGTCATTCGGATAAAACGTTAAAGCGAGTTAAATTAAGCGTAAAGAGGAGTAGATGACTTCCATTCCTGGGTATTCTGATCGCGACGATGAAAATACGGTCGAACCGCGTACGGAGGTTTTTGACTCCGTCGGCGATTCCGTCGAACCTCGAACGGAAATTTTTGACTCCGTCGGCGAATCCGTCGAGCCTCGAACGGAGGTTTTTGCTCCCGACAGCGATTCCGTCGAGCCTCGAACGGAGGTTTTTGCTCCCGTCGGCGACTCCGTTGAACCTCGAACGGAGGTTTTTGACTCCGTCGGCGACTCCGTTGAGTTGCGTACGGAGCCATTGGAGCGCGACGTCCTGTTGGCCAGAACCGTCGAATCGTCGGCGGTTGGAATTCGAAATCATGAGGGAGACGAAACGCTTGCGAATTTGCGCGAATCCGTTTCTTCAGATCGCGCGGCGTCTGAAATTTCGATGGAATCGCGAGCGGAAGAGTCTTCGTATGACGGAGACAGTCCGTTTCTGGAAAATGAACACGAGCCATACGGCAGGCCGGATGCGGAGAAAACGTTTCACAGAATACCGCCGCAGGAAATTCCCGGATATGAAATGGATCGATATCTTGGGAGCGGAGCTTATGGAGAAGTGTGGACGGCCCTCCAGGTCAGCACCGCTCGTCGGGTCGCAATCAAGTTCTATACGCACAAGAATCAGAACTTGGAGTTTCTGACGCAGGAAGTGGAAAAACTGTCCCTTCTGTTTTCGGATCAGAACGTGGTTCAGCTTCTTGAAGTTGGTTGGAGCGCTCGGGTTCCATATTATATTATGGAATATCTGGAGAACGGTTCGCTGGCCGACGCCATTGCTCATCGGAAATTTACCCTTTCAGAAGCGCAGTCATATTTTGAAACGCTTCTTCTTGCAATGTGCCGCGCGCACCAGAAAGGGATTATTCACTGCGATTTGAAGCCTGGAAATATTTTGCTGGACCAGAATCAGAATCTTCGTCTTGCCGATTTTGGGCAGTCGCGTCTCGGTAAAGATATGACTCCGGCTTTGGGAACGCTTTTTTATATGCCGCCGGAACAGGCGCAGTTGAAAGCCCGCGCGGACGTTCGTTGGGATATTTATGCTCTTGGCGCGATTTTTTACACAATGTTAATGGGGCGTCCTCCGCATTACGCGCCGGCTTTTGTGGATCGGATTCAGGAGCAGAAAACGCTTTCGGCTCGTCTGCGTTCCTATCGAACGCTTCTGTTGGCGCGTCCTATTCCCGTTGATCATCGGCAGTTAAACGGCATGTCTCCCAAATTAGCGCACATATTGGAGAAATGCCTTGAACCGGATCCGGAGAATCGTTTTCAGTCGATGGAAGAGCTTTTAACGGAATGGAAACGGTGTCAGAAACGAAGAGCCAAATATCCTTTATTTATTCTGGGGATTATTTTGCCTGTTCTGCTGATTCTGGTTTCCGCTCTTTTTGCCGTCGGCGAATTTCGTCATGCGTTCAAAAACGGCGAGGGATTTGTTACGGAATCGACTTTGCGTTCTGCAAAATTTGCGGCGGACGCGGTGGCGAAGAATGTGGAATCTGAAATTTACCGTCGGCGCAGCATGTTGGAACAGCTGGCGGAAAATTGGCAGTTCAGCAGTCGAATCATGAAGATGGAGGAAGATTCCCAGTGTCGGGAATACGTAAATCAATTGGGGAACGAGGAATTAAACGAAGCGGAAAGACTTCAGATTCAGACGGAATTCAGTAATAATTTCCAGCGTTTAAAGGTTCAGGAAATTTTGGAAAACAGTATTTCCGAAGATTTCCAGTTTTCGCTTGGCGACGATTTGATGTTTTGCGACAGGCGCGGGATCGCCTGCGCCCGTTTTCCGTTTTCCGGGTTGGTCGGGAAAAATTTTCTTCCGTATTTTCATCGTTCGGTAACGCATTCCGGCGAGATATTTCTGGCGGAGACGAATCTTTCCGAAGTTTTTCTGCACCCTGTTACGAATCAGTGGTCGGTCGCTATTCTCACGCCCGTTTTTAGTCCGGAGGAAGAACCCATGTTTCTCGGCGTTCTTTTCATGTCGGTTGGAATTGGGAACTTCATGATGTTGGAGAACGATAAAAATCAGTTTGCCGTTCTTGTCGACCAGAGACCTGGAAAGTCGAAGGGACTGATTTTAGAGCATCCTCTTTACGAACAGCTGGCGAAAGAAAAAAAGGAACTTCCCGCTTCGTTTCGTGAAGAGCGGTTTCGGGTCACGGCCGAGCGAATGCCGGACACGCCGTGGAAAGCGCGTCATTATTTTGATCCGCTTTCAGGAGCCAAATACGCGGATGAACAATTAGCTCAGCGTTGGCTTGCCGCGTGCGCCGACGTTGATCTTGGGAGCGCTGGAAAGTGGACGGTTATTACGCAGACTTCGTATCAGAAAGCGGTCGGTTCCGTTTTTGAAGGGATTCAGAGTCATTTCTTCCGGGCTCTCAAAAAAGCGTTTTTCGTTTTTCTGATTATTATTGGCGGCGTTTGGTTTTATCTTTTCAGAAACGCCGTTGCGAATCAGGGAAATTAACTTTTGAGAAAATGGACCGGAGTCGCCGGGTATTCCCGCCGCGGTTTAATTGCTCATGTTGTCAGGAAAAAACATGGAACTCAATCTTTATCAAAATCATACCCGCGCGTGGCTTCAAAACGACTATGCGTATCCCGTTTTGAGCCGACGCGCGGAGGGAATTTCCGTCGGTATTAATCTTTCGCCGGCGAACGAGTGCAATTTCAAGTGCGTTTACTGTCAGGTTATTCCGGAGCAGATTCATCCGGGAATGAAAGTCGATTTCGAGCGATTAAAGGATGAACTTGAAAAGTGCGTTGATTTTGCTCTTTCCGGGGCTATTTTCAGTCATCCGTATTTTCTGGACGTTCCGCAGAGTCAGCGTCGGGTGAACGATATTGCTTTCAGCGGGAACGGAGAACCGACTCTTTCGCCTTTTTTTCCCAGGACGGTCGAACTGGCGGCGCAGATTCGCAGAATACGAATGACGGAGGGGCCGACGGAAGCCTTCCGCGGCGCCGCGGAAAAGATGAAGATCGTTCTGATTACGAACGCCACGCGGCTTGGGGTGCCGGAGATTCTGCCGTCGTTGGATCTGTTGTTGGAGAATAACGGCGAGATCTGGGCCAAACTGGACGCCGGGACGGAGGAGTACTACCGAAAAATAAACCGGTCGGCGGTTCCTTTCGAGAGTATTTTGAACGGAATTACTCTCTTTGCCCGACGCCGTCCGATTGTCATTCAGACGCTTTTTTCGAGGATGAACGGTACGGCGCCGTCCCGGGACGAGTTGGAGGCTTACGCCGAACGCATTCGGAAAATCCGGGAAGAAGGCGGGAAAATTCGTTATATTCAGCTGCATTCCATCTGTCGTCCGCCGATGTGCGCGGAGGCGCAGACGCTGGAACCGGAAATTTTGAAGGAATTTGCCGATTTTATTATGGAAAAGACGGGAGTCTGTGCGCGCGTTTTTTGAACAGACCGTTGCCTGATGCGAAATTTGGATGTTTATCCGGCGTATTTTTTGAAAAACTGATTTTATTCAACCGGTTTCAATGTTTTTGGTAAAAATAAGTTTTTTTTTACCAAAAAAGCCTTTGCGCCTCTTGAAAAAATGTGAAAAATACGCTTCAATAGAGAAGACGACTATTTTAATCGTTGATTCAAAGGAGAGTTTTTATGAAAAAATTTGCACATTTCGGCGCCGTTGCCGCCGAGAAAAAAGAAGGTATGTTTTACCTTGATTCCATTAAGTGCTGGGCAACCGATCCGGCGCAGGATCCGAATTCAATCGAGTATCTTTATTTTGAGCCGGATTCGCCGATGATTGATCTGCCGGTTGCTAAAGGCGGGCACATCGCTTATCTGGTGGACGATATCGACGCCAAATGCGCCGACAAGAAGTGTTTCTGGCCTCCGATGAACGTTGTGCCGAACATTCGAATCCCGGTCTTCACCGATGAAAACGGCGTCGTTACGGAGTATTGCCAAATCGACTGATTCGCGTTTCTTCCGCTTTTTCGTTCCCGCTCCCGTGAAAGTTTCCGCTTTCGGGAGCGGTTTTTCTGAAAACGTCCTTCGTCCTGGGACGGCTTAACTTCGTTTTCCAACGACGATTCTTTCCTGTTGATTTAAGTCCCTGACGGTTTTGACGTATTTCAGACCGGGCGTTTTCTCGATTGATTCCACGACGGAACCGTGAATCATGGGACTGAGTTCAAGCAGAAACCAGCCGTTTGGCTTGAGGCGTTTCGGAACGTCCGGCAGCATGCGTTCGATCAGTTCCGTTCCGATTTCTCCGCCGAACAGCGCGACGTGCGGTTCGTAGCGGAAGACGTTTTTTTCAAGTTCCGCGTCGATTTCCCTTCGGCCGACGTACGGCGGATTGGAGATGATAAAATCAAAAGTCTTTTCCGCCGGAACGGCTTCGAACAGATCGCTCTGGAGGAGCGTCGCGCGGTTGCCGAGCGATTCCGCGTACTTTTCTACATTTTTTTGCGCGGTTGAAAGCGCGTCCCGGGAAATGTCTACCGCCAGAATTTCCGCGTTTTTCAGATGAACTCCCGCCGCGACGGGCAGTATGCCGCTTCCCGTGCCGATATCGAGAATCGAAACGGGCGCGTCCATGCCGCCGAAATGTTCTTTTATCAGATCGAACAGCGTCATGACTAAAAATTCCGTTTCGGGTCTGGGAATCAAAACGTTCGGATCCACCAGAAAATCAAGAGAATAAAATTCCTTGTGTCCAACCAGATATGCGACCGGGGCGCCCTGCGCGCGTTTCTGGATATGTTCTTTGAAGACGGCCCGTTCTTCCGCCGTCGGTTCATAGTCGAACCGCGTGTAGAGATCTACGCGCGAACATTTTAACGCTTCCGCAAGCAGAATTTCAGATTCCAGTCTGGGGGACTGAACGTCCCGCTTTTTCAGGTAATCCGTCGTCCACTGGAGTAAACGGAGAACGGTCCAAATTTCCGACGCGGCGTTCATGTCTGATTTTCCTGTTGAATGAATGGTTGAAATACGTGAAAAGTAAAAGGATTTCTTATTATTATATTAGCTCTGAAAATTTTGTCAACCTCTTTCGGCAATAATAAGGGAAGGAAATTGAACGGGGATATGGAATTAAGGAAACGGACTTTAAACGTCCGACGGCGCGGGAATGACTATTGATTTTTAATGAAAGGTATTTTTAATGAAACGACGGGCGTTTTCTTTTCTTAAGCGTTGAAATCTGTTTTTTTTTTTTTTGATTGTCGCAATCGTCAAAATTGGAGTTTGATTTGAATATATTAGAATTTTTTAAAATTATTTTGTAAATAAGAACCAAAATAGAAAAGTTGGAGTATAATAAAATACAGACTTGGAAATTGGGGATGGGTTCGGAGGAGATTTGGTATGAAAACACACTCTGGTTTTACGCTTGTTGAGCTTTTGGTTGTGATTGCCATTATCGGAATGCTTGTTGGACTTCTGCTGCCGGCGGTTCAGCAGGCGCGCGAAGCCGCCCGCACCATGCAGTGCAGCAACAACCTGAAAAACCTCGGTCTTGCCTGTATGAACGTTGAAAGTACGATCGGATGTTTTCCCAGCGGCGGTTTCGGCTATAACTGGAGCGGCGACCCGGAAAGCGGTCTGGGCTACAAACAGCCCGGGTCCTGGATGTACTCCATTCTTCCGATGATTGAGCAGAACGCTCTTTTTCAGCTTCCGGCGGACGGACAAACGGCCGATAAGGCTCAAAACGCGGGAAATTCCGGCATGTCAACGTTGCTGACTACGCCCGTCAACGTTTTTCACTGCCCGTCGCGGCGTTCGGTCAAGACGTATCCGACGAAGGATCGGCCGCAGGTTAACTATAAATTAAGTTCATCCGACCCGTGCAACAAAACGGACTACGCGGGAAACGCCGGCGACGTTTCCGGTTGTTCCGTCTATACCGAGCGCGTCCCCGTCCATACGACTCCGATCGTTTCGACGCTTCAGGGGTGGGTGAAAAACAAC
>CAZWOV010000027.1:0-13994 GCA_964635645.1 uncultured Planctomycetaceae bacterium
CGCAAAGGGAACGGTTGCTTTTCGCCGGTTTCGGCATTTTTGGAGGAAACGTCGTCTCGCATTTCGGTTAAGGGAGTCTGTTCGACGCCTTTGGGCTGGACCAGAGTTTGAATGGGACGATGAACAAGGTTAAAGGCGCGGTAACCGTGGGCGGGGCAGATTACAAAACGAAAAAAATTCCGCGCGAGCCAGGAGTATCCCAGTTTTCTGCGTTTTGAGAGATTGGAAAGCTCAATTTGAGGAAGAGGCGGAAATTCCAGCGGACTGTATCCTGCGCGAAAGGCGAGACCGTAAAGGAAATCGCAGACGAAACGAAGGATTCCGCGCCCGTCGGAGGCGGAATGGTGCCATTTCAGAATCATATCGGTACGGACGACGTCGCCTTCCGCGTTTTTTTCTTCAAGAAAGAATATCCGCAGCATGGTTTCTGAAAAACAGTCCAGCGGTTCGCGAACTTCCAACGGATAATCCGTTCTGCATTTACCCGAAAGCCAGTAAACGCGGACTCCTGAAATTCTGCTGAAATCCGGCTGTTTTTGGATTTTTGCCGTCTGTCCCCGGTTAAATTCCGGAATTTCAAATGCATGACTGAATTCGCCCGTCTTTATGCAGCGCCCATAGAGAAGAGGGTGACTGGTTAAGACTTCCGACAAAACCGATTCGGTTTCATCTCGTGAAAATCTTCCCGAAAAACAAAATCTTCCGTGACATTCCATCGGATATTCCCGAGTGCCGTCCAACAGCATATATTCTTCAAAGTTAGTCATTGGATAAATATTGGAGTTTAACATTTTATCTGTTCTTATGGATAAAGGACTCGTGGAATTTATCTGGACAAAACGGTTAATACCCGACGTATTTTAACGCTCGGGACGAACGCCGGGGTGGGGGCCAGGCGGCTTTCCCGATTGAGGAATTTACGAATTGCGTCGCGGAGACGTCGATTTGTTGCCGCTGGACGTTTCGCCTTCCTTAACAAACTGGTTTAATTATCGGCTTTTATGTTTTTATGCATGATTTTATTTGACGAACGCATTAATTGAGGAACCGGTTGAAAGCGCAGGCGAAGATTGATTCATTGAAAAAAGCGAATGCGAGGACAGTAAACGAAACGTTAAAAAACGAACGGCTGAAATAATTGATTCGATAATGACAAACGAAAAAAATGAAAAAAATTATCCAATCGTAATAATTTGTCTTTTGTTTATTTTTTTTTTGTCCGATGAATAAAAATGCAATAGACAAGCGTGGTATATGCTTTGAATATACTTTCATTTTTAAATAGTTTTTTTATGAAAGGTGACATTATGCTCCGAAAATTGTCATTCTGGAAAGGAGCCGACGGTCGTATTGAGATTTGCGGTTCTGTGGCTTTAAGTACCGCTATGCTTTTAGTTGTCGGCTGTAAGGTGGGGCCGGACTATATCGCGCCGCCGACTCCAAAGGTTCAATCCGACTGGTCTGCGAAACAGGAAGAGAAGCATGAAGGCGTTTCGGCGAACGCTTCTCAGATTCGCAACGAATTACCCGCGTTAGACGATTGGTGGACCGTCTTTCACGACGATACGTTAAATCTTTTGCTCAAAACGGTGAATGAGCAGAACCTTGACCTGAAGATGGCCGCGCAGCGTATTTATCAGGCGGAAATGGATTATCGCTACGCCCGCGGCGAACTTTTCCCGGCAATCGGCACCAGCGCTTCATTTTCACGAGGGATGGGGGCCGGCGTCGGCGGGAAAACGCATAGCTATCAGTCGGCTTGGACCTGGGATGCGTCGGCCAGCTGGGAGGCGGATATTTTTGGTCAGATAAAACGCTATGTTGAGGCGTACGGCGCGGCGTGGGACGCCACGGTGGAAGACCGGAACAATGTGAAAATGCTTCTTATGGCCGAAACGGCGCGCACATATATTAATGCCCGTCTTTTCCAGGAAGAAGAGAGAATTGTTCGCGCTGATATTCAGACGCAGGAAACCTATCTTGAAAAGATTGCCGCGCGTAAAGAGGTCGGTAAGGACAGCGACGTCGAACTTGTTCAGGCGCAGGCGAACCTGGCGACGGTCCGCGCCAGTCTGCCGACGATTCAGGCTTCTTTTCACGAGGGCGTTACTCGTTTAGGGACTCTTATGGGCGCGACGCCGGAGACTGTTTTGGATATTCTGTCGCAAAACGACGGTTTCATTCCATGTGCGCCGGACGCGTTGGCGGTTGGTATTCCAGCCGATATCCTTCGCCGTCGTCCCGATATTCGCGCTTTGGAACGTCGTCTTGCTCAACAGACGGCGTTGGTTGGAGCCGTTCAGGCCGAACTTTATCCGAAGTTCTATATCGACGGAACGTTTGGGCTTCAGGCTGAAAAGATTGAAGATCTCTTTGAAGGCCGCAGTATTACCGCGAGTATTATGCCGAGACTTCAATGGCGTATTTTCGAATTCGGCCGCGTCCGCTGCTCTATCGCGAAACAGGAAAGCGTTACCGAAGAAATGCGCCTCAAGTATCAGTACGCGGTACTTGAAGCGGCGGAGGAAGTCAATAACGCAATCATGGAGTACATTAAGCTCCAGGATCAGTACGACGAACAGCTTGATTCCGTTAAGAACTACGACGAGGCGCTCAAACTGTCTCTCGACCTTTATGAAACGGGAAAACGCGAATACATGGTGGTTTTGGACTCGCAGCGTTACCGTCTTTCCAATCGTCTGACGCTGGCTACGGTTCACGCGCAATTGGCTTCAAGCGTCGTTACGCTCTATACGGCCCTCGGCGGCGGTTGGCAAATTGATCCGTTGTCCAATTCGTCGCTTACCGCCGATTATCTCCGCTCGAATTTTGTGCCCGGCAATCAAATTCAGCTTAGCGTTCCCGGCGAAGGAATTAACCGTCAGGGGCCGACTGAAAGTCGCGCCGCAACGCCAAATATCCTCAATAGCAGTAAACCGCAGGCAAGTTATGCCAGCGAGTTGCCGCCGGAAGGAACTTCGAAACCGCAGAATCGCCGAAACAACGGGATTACGGACGCTCCGGACGCGGCGCAGGCGCTCCCGGAAATCGACGATCTCTCGCAGTATCCAATTCCGCGGCAGGGACAGAGTATTCTCAGTTACTCTGAACCGGCTTCTCAGGTCGGAGGAAAAGCGCAGATTCAGAAAAGCAAAGCGACGTTGGCGCGTAACTCGCGCAATAGCGACCCGCTGCTTGACGGATTAAACGAACGGTAGTTTTTTTCAGACCCGATTTTGGGATTGGCTGAAACGAACGTGTTGGAAAAGTGATTTTTGGGATGCTTTCAAGCGTTTGCGAAGATTTTTTTCCAGAAATAAACCACCTCAAAAATTTACCTGGTAGAAAGAGAGAATCGGAGCCTCTCAGTTTACTGGGTAAATTTTTTTCTTTTGACGCAACCTCTTGTTTTTTTTAGGGTTCCGACTATAATTGAAAGAAATTCTCCGTTTTTCAGTTGAGGAAAAAAGATGAAAATTTCACTGAAATTATCCGCTCCGATGAAATTCTCCCATAATTGGAAAAAGTCCGCGGAATCTTATTCGCCTGGAAGCGGGAGGTTCTGGTTGTCGCTTGGCGTCGCTTTTCTGGCGCTGTGCGTAGGGAGCGCGTCGCTTCAGGCTCAAACGAGAACGGAAAAAAATTCCGCGCGAAAACTTATGCTGGAACTTTCTGAGGACGAGGATACGTTGGACGCGGAGGCCGACGCCGATTTTGACTGGAATGCAGACGATAAAGACGGCGAACGGTCGGTAAGTTCAAAAAGAACGGCAAAAAATTCCAGAGAAGGAAACGTTTCGGCGGTAAAATCTTCCGCGTCAAAAACGTCCGGAAAATCTAAATCAGGAAGTTCTTCCAAATCGAAAAAATCTTCCGAATCGAAAGATTTGACTCGGGGTTCTTCTTCGAAAAAATCGGAAACAGGCGGTCGTCAAATAGTCGGGCGTGAAAAAGGAAAGAAAAATAATAAAGAGCCGGAAGATCTGCGAACGCCGGAAGAAAAAGAACGCGATCGTTTAAAGTATTTTGAGCGGACGGGAATCTGGCGTTGGCCTGAACTTACGCGGGAGCAATACGAAGTTGCGATTGAAAAGCAAAAGGAGTATCTCGAAGAGGTAAAAGCGGCTTTTCCGCAGACGGTTTATTATGAATCGGAACATTTTTTCTATCTTACGGACGCTCCCAAAGCGATAGCGACGGAATGTCTGAAGTATCTTGAAGCGATGTTTGCGCGACTTTGTAAAATTTTTGAATTTCCACCCGGTTCCGTGGTCTGGAACGGCAAGTGTATCGTTTGCGCGTTTGTTTTCCAACGGCAGTTTTCTCAGTTTGAACAGAAATTTTTCAGTCAATCCGCCCAGGAATTTGCCGGAGCGAGCGGACTTGCGCACCTTTCGAGCGATGGAAACGTTCTTATTTCGCTTTTTTACGGGGACGTTTCAGAAATCGAAGCCCGATGGAAGTTTATTGGAATTCTCGTTCACGAAACGACGCATGGCTTTATGCATCGTTATCGCGCGAGGCAGAGACTTCCCGTCTGGTTGGAGGAAGGAATTGCCGATTCCATGCCTGTGGTTATTGTTCCGGCGGATCGGCAGACTTTTCTTAAGCAACGAAGCGGTCTTGAACAAATGCGCAGGACGGGGTCCGTCGGAGGTTTGATGACGGCGCAGGAACGTATTGAGGTTTGGCAGTACGGAATTGCCAGCGGTCTGGTCATGTTTCTGATTAAGCAGAATTCGCATAATTTCAAGCAATTCCTGGACGACGTTAAAGACGGAAAAGATTGGGAAACGGCGCTTCGCGACCATTACCGCTGTTCGGCGGAGGAACTGCTTTTTCATTTTGGACGCGCAAATCGCGTGCCTGGATTGACTTTTTAAGTAATAGCTTGAGAAAAAAAGCGGGGATTTTTTCATGAGAGCAGGTTTGAAGAAAAGAATATGTTTCCGGCCATGTTCAAATCCGTTTTCAACGGGATATTTTTAAATTTTTCTTGATGCGGATATGGAAAAGTCGGGTTTTGAATTGGAGGTCAGAGAACCAGATTTTATTGACGGTCCAGTCTCTTTGCGGTCTTTTTCACCGTTTGGGAGAACCGGTCGTACGCAGTGAGTAAATGTTGCCGCTGATTTTTACGTTGATTAGCAGGACCGGTTTTCTCTTGGAAAAGTTTGAAAAATCTGGCAAATTAATGAATGAATATTTAAGATTCATGGTCTTTTATCTATAGGATTTTGGAAAGGTTTTTATTATGAATAAGTGTTTTTTCCTAGTTAATGCGGCGTTGAGTTCTTTTTTGGGCGTTGTTTCTGCTTTCGGAAGCTGGACGCCTGCCGAATCGAGACCGGACGACGCGATTCTTTTGTTGGGAACTCGGGCGGATGGGACCTTCGTTAATCATTTTTTGGCGAAGGAAGGGACTCCGACGGATTGGAAAGTTGAAGACGGCGCGCTTGTTTCTACACAGCGCCCGATTGACGCTCAGAATCCAGTCCATTCCAACCACACTTTCTCAAAGGAGACGTTTCGGGATGCGGAAATTCACGTTGAATTTATGGTTTCGCCGGAAGCGGGAGGAAACAGCGGCGTCTATATTCATGGAAATTATGAACTTCAAATTATGAATTCCATCGGTTGCGACGTTTCTAAATTAACGGCGGGAGCAATTTACGGGATCCATCCGCCAAAAGTTAACGCCGCTAAACCTGCGGGAGTGTGGCAGACGTACGATATTCTGTATTGCGCGCCGCGTCGCGACGCCGATGGAAAAATTATTAAAAAAGGCAAGATTACCGCTTATTTGAACGGAGAGCTTGTTCAGGAAAACGCGGAATTTGAAGAACCCGTTTCACATTATCATCCATTTCGATACGGAGAAACGCAACTTCAAAGGCAGATCTGGGCTGAACAGATTAAAACGGGATACGGACCGCTTTTTCTTCAGGACCACGGTAGCCCAACGAAGTTTCGCAACGTCTGGATTCGTAAGGTGAACGAATAAATTGCAGATTATCGGTCGGCAAAATTTCAAAAAGAAGCTCGGGATCTTTATCTTAAGCGATGATTTTGAGGATGACGCGCAAGATGCGCGTAAGTTGGATTGGTTGGATTAGTTGGTTTTGATGAGTAAGTTGTCTCAGGCGACGGCGTTTCGGAAAAAATATTAGAAATTTTGGGGAGGGAGTATTTGACTATTTTAAATTGTGTATTAAAATAGTTAATAGTGGACAGGAGACCAGAAGTCGCCATGAAGGCGATTAGGGACTCTGCGCAATTCTCTTTAGATAGAGAAACGTTTGGAATAGGACGAGTTTTTATTTTCCAATGTCCAACGGTCAGGTTTTTTGTCCGTTTTTTAAAATGGAAACGAGGGATGAAGCCTTTGGCATATGCGAACGGAATGGATTTTAGTTCGCGGGTAGACTGGAATGGTAAAATAGACTATTCGGGTTGACTGGACTTTAATGAATGCGTTTTTCGGCGGAGCCGTTGAACGTTGGATTTTCGATTTTGCCGGGGGCGAGCGTGATTCATTGCGTTAGCGGTATTCAGGACAATTTTTTGCGTATTTTGCGCGGGAAGCTCAATCCAGAGATTTTTCAAATGTTTTTTGAAAATCAGTTCGAGCTTTATTGCGATGAAAACGCGGATTCGCTTTTTGTTACTGCGAAATCTTCCTTTGTGCTGGATTGGTATCGTCGAAAATTTCAACCTCTTTTTCAGGAAATTGCTCGGGAACTTATTCCCGCGTTCTCCGGAAAGATCAGCATTTCTTCATGTGAAGAATTGAACGGGGGGGCCGTCTCTGGTTCGGGGACGGTGTTGAGAAAAACGCCGCCTTCTTCCGCCGATTTTCGAACGAATCGGGAACGTATCGCTCATCGGAAGCAAAATTCCAGAGAGATTTTGGATGGCGTTCGGCGTATGAATATTCCTGGTGTTCTGGACCTCCTAACCGCTCCTTCGGCTGAAAAAATTCTTGATACGGAAATCGTTCGTTCGAGTAGACGTTCATTTTCAACGGGAGATTCGTCGGAAAAAGTTTTAGAATCCGCCGGTAAAACGCTATCCGTCAAACGGCATGAAAAATCAGCTCCTCAAATCGTTTCCGCCGTTCGGAAATCATCATCGGTCCCAAGAGCGGAAATGTCAATGGATGATTTCTTGGCTCGAATGGACGAAATGTTTCGACAGAGAAAAATCTCCAGAATTTTTGCGCCCAAATCTTACGCAGATTCGCAGACGGCTGCGGTTTCGAGCGGCGCCGCGCCTGAAATCCGCGTTGTGGAAAAGCTGACTGCCGATTCTGAAATGCAAACGGCAGAGTCGCGAGAAATCATGAGAGAGCAGAAGCGTTCCGACCATGCGCCCTCTGAAAAAATTTCTGACCGCGAACGTTTTTCCGGCTCTTTAAAGCTCCAAAAACTGATGGCGAGCGTTTTGAAGAATTCCGCCGACGCCGTCTCTTCGTCTTCCGGGGAAAACGTTTCGTCCCAGATTGCTTCTTCGGAGATTACTCAAGAAAACTCCCTGGAAGATCAACCTCAACGATTTTCAAACGGCGCGGTTTTTTCGACGGGTACGTTTGAGACTTTCGTCGTTGGATATTCTAATCGCGTGGCTTATTCGACTGCGCATGGAATTCATCTGAATATGGGATTAATGTCGCCCGTTCTTTTTACTGGAGGGACCGGCGTCGGAAAAACGCATCTTCTGGACGCGATTTATCGAAATTCTGTGAAATGCGGTTTTTCAACAGTTCACAAAACTTGCGAGGAATTTATTAATGATTTTGTCGCCAGTCTGCGTGAACAGCGGAAAAAGAACGATTTTCTCGAAATGTATCGGGAATGCGATCTTCTTATTCTGGATAATCTCCAATTTCTTCTCGGAAAGCAGGGAACGCTGGCTGAACTTCAAAATATCTTTAATTATCGAATCCGGCATGGAAAGCAAATTGTTCTTGCGTCGGATCGTCCGTTGGAAAAAATGGATGAATTAGGTCCGGAATTGCTTTCCAAATTGCGGGGCGGTTGCGTATGTCGTTTGAACGAGCCGAGTTTTGACGTTCGGCTTGGAATTCTTGCTCAGGAAAGCAAAGTACGCAAATTACCTCTTTCAGATGAACAATGTCAGAAATTGGCGAATCAGTATGTCGGAGACGTCCGAGCTCTTATTGGCGCGTTAAATACGTTGGAGATGATGACGCGCGCACAGTTTGGTATTCCTGGGAGGAAAAGTTTTGTTCCTTCGCGTGAACAGACCAGAGTTGTTCAACAACTTGTTGACGACATGGTGAATCAGCCTGGGAAATCCGTCAATATGGACGATATCAAACGTTTTGTGGCCGTCCAATTTGGAATTGGTACGGTTTTGTTGTCTTCCGGACAACGTATTCGGAAGGTTTCTCAACCGCGAATGCTCGCAATGTGGCTGGCGCGAAAATTTACGCGAAAGTCGCTTGCGGAGATTGGAGCTTCTTTTGGGTGCGCCAGTCATAGTACGGTAATTTCCGCTCAGAAAAAAGTGGAAGAATGGCGAACTCACGATTTTAAAGTTCAGACCGTTGATTCGATTCGAAGCGTAAACGAACTTCTTCATCAGCTTGAAACGCAGCTTCAGCGTTCTCTCTGACGGTAGACGTCATCGTACCGTTGCGGGATTGCGAATATCATTTGAAATTTCTGACGTCTAACGGTGAAAACAAAAAAACGTCGAAGATTTATCTCTTCGACGTTTTTATTTTATGATAGCGGAATTGAATTAACCCGTGTAGCGGCCAAGAATAATGGAAGCGTTATGACCGCCAAAACCAAAATTATTGGAAATAATATAGTCGCAATTTCTTTCGACCGCAACATTCGGAGTATAGTTTAAATCACAATCCGGATCTTGCGTCACGAGGTTAATCGTTGGAGGAATGATCTGATCCTGAATCGTTAACGCCGAAAAAATCAATTCAAGCGCTCCGCTTGCGCCGAGTAAATGCCCCGTCATGCTCTTGGTGCTTGAAATATTGAGTTTCCAGGCATGTTCGCCGAAAACATGTTTGAGGGCTTTTGTTTCGGCAATATCTCCTAATTGAGTACTGGTTCCATGCGCGTTTACGTAATCAATCTGCTCTGGATTCAGTTTGGCGTCGTCCAAAGCAAATTTCATGGCTAACGCAGCTCCTTTTCCCTGGGGGTCCGGCTGGACAATATGATAAGCGTCCGACGATTCTCCATACCCTAAAACCTCGGCGTAAATTTTTGCGCCGCGTTTTCGAGCGTGCTCAAGTTCTTCAAAAATCAGAATTCCTGCGCCCTCGCCCATAACAAAACCGTCTCGATCCCGATCAAATGGACGGCTGGCGCATTCCGGGTCGTCGTTTCTTTCCGACATGGCGCGCATAGCGCAGAATGCGGACATGGCGATCTGAATTACGCACGCTTCAGCGCCTCCGGTAACTCCAACGTCGATTTTTCCCATTCGTATGGAATCAATTGTTCGATTCATTGCGTGCGCGGCGCTGGCGCAAGCGGAAGAAACGGCGTAGCTTGGCCCCTGAAGATTGAAAAGTATGGAAACGTTTCCTGCCGGCGAGTTCGCTATCAAACGGGGAATTGTATATGGTAAAACTTTTGAAGGACCGAATTTAAGATAACGGGCTTCCTGCTCTTCCAGAGTCAAAAGACCGCCGACGCCCGTTCCGATGATTGAGGCGCAGCGAGTAGGAATTTCTTTGGAAAAATCGATACCGGAATCTTTAACCGCTTTGCAAGCCGCGACAATTGCAAATCTGGTTACTTCATCGAGACGTCTGCTTTCTTTTGCCTCGATATAGCCTTCTGTAGAAAATTCAGAGCAGATACTTCCTGCAATTCGCGTTCGAAAAGCGCTTGGGTCGTATTTGGTGATGTTGGTAATGCCGCTTTTTCCCGCAAGAATGGATTCCCAAACAGAAACGACTTCGCAACCAAGCGGAGAAACCTGTCCGATACCGGTAATCACAATTCGTCGCGTCATTTCAACCCTCTGAAAAAAGACAAATACACAGTCTGTTTATTCTGTTGATAATCAAAAACGACAAAATACTTCTACTCGTTCAAAAAAAGAAAGCGAGCGGATGTTTTAAGCCATGTTCCGATTATTGTTTGCAAAAACAAAATGCAAAAAACGAAACGGTATAGACAGAATAAGAGATTCTGTCTGTACCGTTTGACAATTTACGTCAGTTTTTATTTAATTCATTTTCGATATGACGAACGACGTCGCCGATAGTCTGAACGTCTTCCGTTTTGTCTTCTGGAATTGCAATCTGGAACTCTTCTTCAAGTTCCATTACCAGTTCCACCAGGTCGAGGGAATCTGCGCCAAGATCATTGATGAAAGAGGTTTCCAAGGTCAGTTTGTCCATATCATGACCAAGCTGTTCGCTAACGACTTTCATGACACGTTCCGTAATATCACTATTGGAAGAAGACACGTTTTTTCTCCTTTATGAATCGTATTCAGTATTTAATCCAACGTCTTTAGTTTACCATATTTTTTCGCGTTAGACAAGGCCTCCGGAAAAAATAATAAACATTGGACAAAAAAATTAGAAAAATTAAAATTTTTTGGAAAAGGATTCCAAAATAACGATATCAAGCCGTCATACCGCCGTCAACAGGAACAACCTGTCCCGTGATGTAGGAAGCGGCGTCGCTTGCCAGAAACAGAACTGCGTCTGCAATATCCTGCGGTTCGCCGACACGGTTGGCCGGAATACGTTTTTTGGCTTCAGTCATAATCATATCGCCGAGGACGGCGGTCATATCTGTCGCAATGAAGCCGGGGGCCACCGCGTTGACAGTGATTTTACGCTTGGCGTATTCGCGGGCAACGGTATTGGTGAAACCGATAATTCCAGCTTTGGACGCGGAGTAGTTCGCCTGGCCGGGATTGCCTACCAGCGCGGAAACGCTTGATACGTTGATAATACGTCCGTAACGTTTCTGCATCATGGGAACGATACAGGCGCGAGTGAAAACAAAAACGCCTCGAAGATTTGTCTGAATGACGTCGTCCCAGTCCTGATCGTTCATTTGAGCAAGAAGCCCGTCGCGGGTGATTCCCGCATTGTTGACAAGAATATCGATCTTTCCCCATTTGGCCAAGACCGCATCCACCACGGCCTGACCTTCTTCCGTATTCCCGACGTTAGCGCCGAAAGCTTCCGCTTCGCCGCCAAAGGCAAGAATTTCTTCGACCGTCTGGGCGGCGCGTTCCGCGGAGGTCGCTACGCAGGCAACCTTAGCGCCGTTTTCTGCAAGGGAGATCGCAATCGCTTTACCAATACCGCGAGAAGCTCCGGTAACGATAGCAATACGGCCAGAGAGGTCGACAGCAAGTCGTGAATGTTTTTCGGACATTATTTAACTCCATCTGTGAAAGTTTACCGTTCCGGAGAATGGCTCAAAATAAAATCATATCGTGATTTTTAAGTTATTGACAAACCGCAATAAACGTTTCTGCAATTCTCAATTAGGGTTTTGCAAAAGGAACGGATAATCAGCGTAAAAAATACGTTATCTTTTATTTCGGTTTTCTGAACCGAATACTTAATTATATTTTGGAAAAATCTCGAAAATAGAGATAATTGCAGAGCCGAAATTCTGCAGAATTCGTTATTTTCGGATATGATAGTGAAAACGTTCCGTCTCTTATTTCTGAATGTTTATCGGATGTTCGTTGTTTGCCAAACAGTAAAATTTCGAAAAACCGACGCAAACATTCGGAGCGAACCGGTTCAAACCTCAACGCCTTCGCAGGGAATTTTCCGGTCGATTCGTTTCATCAAACCGCGCAAAACGCGTCCGGGACCCACTTCATAGAAAGAATCGAATCCTTCGGCGAGAAATTTGCGGATAGTCTTTTCCCACTGAACGGGAGAAAGAAGCTGACGAACTAAAGTTTGACGAATGTCTTCCGGATCCGTATGAATTTCGACGTCTACGTTCGAAATAACGGGGATATTGGGGGTGGAAACGATAGCCTTAGCTAATACTTCCGCGAGTTTTTGGTCCGCGGGACGCATGATCGGAGTGTGGAACGCTCCGGCCACAGCCAGCGGTACGGCGCGGGCGGCGCCTGTTTCTTCCGCAAGAGCTACGATACGGGCGCAGGCTTCTTTGGTTCCGGAAACGACCGTATTGCCGGGGCAAAGAAGATTCGCGACCTGAAGAACGTCGTTGCCGCGGGCCTGATTACAGAGATCTTCGATTACTTCGACGGCAGGACCGAGCAGACTAACCATTCCGCTGGCCGTAGCGTCGGCGGCTTCCTGCATTGCCTGACCTCGGCGCTGGACAATTTTGAGACCGTCTTCAAAGGTCAATGCTCCGGCAAAAGTCAACGCCGTATATTCGCCAAGACTCAAACCGGCGGCGGCGGAACAGCTGTCGACGACGTCCGGTTTTTCCGCTTTTAACGCTTCGATCGCGGCTAGAGACGTAACGTAAAGAGCCGGCTGACTGACGACGGTCGTGCCGAGCTGTTCGATCGGACCGTTGAAGCATAGATCCGTTAACGAATAGCCCAAAATTTCATCTGCTTTGTCGAAAAGGGCTTTTGCGGCTGGAAGCGTATCGTAAAGGCGTTTTCCCATACCGACAGTCTGCGCTCCCTGACCCGGAAACAAAAAAGCAGTTTTTCCCATGTTCGGCTCCTTTGGTATTTCAAATACAGACGTAAACTCAATGGACAAAACGTTTGCGAACGTATTGATTAATCAGAGTTTGCGCTGAAAATTTAAACAACAACCTCACCGCAAACAGTCTGACTGTTTACGATGAGGACTCCATTCCAACGACAGGGTTTCTCAAAGAGACCATGTTATTTTTCGTTGACTTCGACCACTTTCATATTGCGGTACATACCGCAGTTCGGGCAAACGACGTGCGACGGAACTGCCTGACTGCAATTAGGGCAATAGGAAATCTGTTTAGCTGTTTTTCCGTCATGAGCACGACGGGAACCGGTACGGGCGTTTGAGTGCTTACGCTTCGGAACTGCCATAATACACCATCCTGAAAAAATTAATACTACGGGTAAAAATGAAACTTCAATCGGGAGTAAATTATACTGGATTCCTCAAAAATGTCAAGGCGGGGGGCGTATGTTTCCCAAAAACATTTTGACGCTAAATATTCCCCATTCTTCCAGCGCTTCGTATTTTTAAGTCTGAAGAACGATTTTCAAGGAGATTTTTCAGTTTTGAAATTTCTGAAATTCTTCCTGAAAAATTTAAAAAATAATTTTTTACGACTTAATTTTTTCGATTTTCCCGTTTGAAAGTATTGAGCCGAACGGTTAACGTCCAGGTTTGAACGGCGGAACGCTGAATATCGTCTTGATTAAAAATAATTCAAAAATTATTTTTCGCAACATTCTTCGCAATCGCATTCTCCATCTTCATCTTCGATCTGCGCGTTCAGATACGCGACGATTCGTTCAAAGAGAGCGTCGTTTTCGATAGCGTGGAAAATGTATTCGTCTCCGATACTTTCGCATTCCATCAAGAGATCTTCGTCGTCGTCCGCGTCTTCGTCGTACGGCTGAAGTCTGGCGTAGTCCTTGCCTTCGAAATCAAAGATTTCCAGAAGTTCAAACGTTAGTTCTTCGCCGGTATCCGTAACCGTGTTGATCAGAATTGGTTCGTAATCTTCGTGTTCGCAACCGCAATCGCAGTGTTCGTCATGCGCCATTTTTGCCTCCGGGCGGTAAGTTAAAAAAGTAAAAATTATTTTGCGTAGGAAATATGTCGTCCCGTAAACTTCTTCCAGGTTTTGGAATTTTTCTGTTTGAAAGATTCCGTTTTGAAAACGACGAGGACTTTTTATTGGAATCACGCCGATCCCTCAACATTATTATTTTAGATAAACCAAAAATTTTGTGCAGGGGGACCGCGGCGCATTTTTTTAATTTTTTTAATTTTTTGAGGTAATTTTAACTGATTTTCCTTTCTC
>CAZWOV010000028.1:0-13982 GCA_964635645.1 uncultured Planctomycetaceae bacterium
AAGGCGGACGCTAAAATCGAATGGGACGCGGAAGCCGCCCGCGTCGTGAATGTAGAGAGCGCCAACCAGTTCCTCTCAAGAGAGTATCGCGCGGGATGGAGTCTTTGAGAAAGACGGCGCTTTTTTGAAGTCGTAGAAGTTGAAGTAGGGATTCTCGACGACCCGCGCGTCGGGAATCCCTGTGCGTTTTTATTTTTGTTTTTCAATAATTTGAATTGCTCTTTCGAAAACGCCCGTGGTCCAGGCGATGAGCATTCCGTAATTTGTGATTGGAACATTCTGTTCGTGCGCGCGCAAAATTCGTGAAAGAATGGCGCGTCGGTTCGTCATGCAGCCGCCGCATTGAATTATCAGACGATAGGGCGTAAGATCTTCTGGAAAATCGTTTCCCTGAACGTGATGGAAATTCAGTTTTCCCCCAACGGAATTCTGAAGCCAGTTCGGTATTTTTACCCGTCCAATGTCGTCTCCGATAGCGTGATGCGAACATGATTCGGCAATCAGGACGCGATCGCCCGGTTTCAGAGACGCGACCGCTCGCGTTCCTTTGATGAAAGCCGCCGCGTCTCCTTTAAATCTTGCGAAAAGAATGGAGAATCCCGTCAGCGGAATGTCTTCCGGTACGATCCGGCTTACCTGTTGGAACGCCTGGGAATCTGTGACGACCAACGCAGGTTTTTCTTTCAGGGCCGCCAGCGTCGCCGCCAACTCCGAGTCGCGCGTTACGACAGAACGGTGACCGTGATCTAAAAGTTCCCGCAGAACCTGAACCTGGGGAAGAATTAATCGTCCCTTCGGCGCTTCTTTGTCGATTGGTATTGCCAGAACCACGAGACTTTCCGGAGGGAGGAGGTCGCCGACCAGTACCGGCGATGAAATCCATTCCTCTGAAACATTTTCAAGGAGAGTCTGCTTCAACTCTGTGAATCCATCGCGTTTGAGGGCTGAAACGCAAATTGCCGGGAGCTGAAATTCTTTCCGAATTTGCGTTAAAAGAATTTCTGAAGGCGTTTGGAGATCCGATTTATTGAAAACGACAGCCACAGGAATATTGCGTTTTTGGAATTCGTTTCGTATTTCTTCTTCAAATTTCGTCCATTGCGAATCTCCAATAACAAGAACCGCAAGTTCCGTTCTGTCAAAAACCTGCCGCGTTCGGCGTGCGCGTTCTTCGCCGAGCGAGACGTCGTCGTCGTCGATTCCCGCCGTGTCAATAAAAAGAACCGGTCCAAGCGGTAAAAGCTCCATCGGTTTTTCCACCGGATCCGTCGTGGTGCCCGCCACGTCCGATACGATTGAAACGTTTTGCTCCGTAATCATATTTAACAGTGAAGATTTTCCCGCGTTTCTTCGACCAAAAATTCCGATGTGGAGCCGCATTCCGCGTGGCGCCGATTGAATCTGGACCATTTTATTTTCTCCAACTTTGCCTAAAAGGAAGGAATGGAAACAAGAATTAACTGGTATATTTTACCAAATTTTGGCGTTTTGTCAAGAAAATAACGCGAACGCGACGAAGAAAACCATGAAAAAGATAAAAAAATTACGCATTGGCGTAGAAATTCTTTTCAGACAATATTATCTAAGAAAAAAACCGAATACTTGTGGTATTCGGCAAAAACAAATCGTTGATTCGTTTTGAATTAATATCAAACGGCTTATTCAGCAGCGGGAGCGGCTTCTTCAGCGGCAGGAGCGGCTTCTTCAGCAGCGGGAGCGGCTTCTTCAGCAGCTTCAGCGGGAGCGGCGGCAACGGCTTCGTCAGCAGCGGGAGCGGCTTCTTCAGCGGGTTTTTGGGCGCATCCGACGAACATGGCGCAACTCAGAAGAACAGCAAAAAATCCAAGTTTTTTCATTGTACTTTCCTCCAAATGGAATAACTTTCAAAATAATACACGGGATTACGCCCGCGGGAATGACCAAACGATTTTGAACACTCCAAAATCCTTTATCGGTTTTATTTTATCTTTTTTTCAGTAAATTTCCAGTATGTCCTCTCAATATTTTTGAAAAATATTAAAAATTTTGAAAAAATAATCATTGTCATAGTTAAAATGGGGGGTGTTGGCGGGCGCTAGAAGGTAAATTTAACAAAAATTTAACATTTGAAACATTATTTCTGTTTTTTTGAAAGAGTTGAATTTTTCAATTTTAAGTTTAAAATGCGTTTATTTCTAACTAAAATTTAATTTTTTTTCCTCTGGATACTTGATGAAACGGTTTGTTTGGTGTATGATAAGGGGCAATTTGGGATTTTGACTAAAATTAAAAAGTAAAATAAGAGAAAAGACAGATAAAATAAATACGTTTTATTTTTTAAATCCGATAAGGTCAATCCAGACGACGGGCGACCGCCGCGCGACAGAATAAACGCCGCCGCGTCATGAAGAACGTTTTCTTTGAGTTGGGAGAGCGTTTGAGCGCGTTTGGAATAGAATGCGCCAAGAGCCGTCAGAGCGCTTGGTTTGCGCGAATCGTAATTTTCAAATACAGAGATACGGGACAGAAAAATGCCGACTTCAATCGAAAAAATTCGAAACATAGGTATCATCGCACACATAGACGCCGGGAAAACGACCGTTACGGAACGAGTTCTTTATTATTCGGGCCTGAATCATAAGGTGGGTTCCGTCGATGAGGGAACAACTACGACCGATTTTGACGAAGAGGAACAGGAACGCGGGATTACGATTTATTCGGCGGCAATTACGTTTGACTGGAACGATAGTATCGTTAATCTTATTGATACGCCCGGCCATGTTGATTTTACTGCGGAGGTGGAACGGAGTCTTCGCGTACTTGATGGAGCCGTCGTGATTTTCAGCGCTCGCGAGGGTGTCGAGGCGCAGAGTGAAACGGTTTGGCGTCAGGCGGATAAATACGGCGTTCCGCGCATAGCTTTTATTAATAAAATGGATCGGGAAGGCGCCAATTTTGAGGACGTTGTTTCCGAGATGGAGAAACGTCTTAACGCCAATCCACTTGTCTTAACGATTCCAGTCGGAGCGGGGCCGGAACACATGCCCAATCCTTTTCGCGCGACGATAGATCTTATCCGTATGAAAATGATGGTTTGGGATAAAGATTCCAAGGGAATGAAGTTTACGGTAGAGGAGATTCCGGAAGACCTTCGCGACGAGGCCAGTTTGTGGCGTTCTCAGATGATGGATCAGCTTTCCATGTTCAGCGATGAAATAACGGAACTGATTCTTTCGGAGGAAGAGGTTCCGGAAGAACTGATTCGTCAGGTTATTCGCGACGCGACGATTCATTTGCTCTGCGTTCCGGTATTTTGCGGAACGGCGCTCCACTATATCGGAGTTCAGCCGATGATGGACGGGGCGTGCGCGTATCTTCCTTCGCCGCTGGACATTCCGGCCGTCGAGGGGCTTGATCCCAAAACGAAAGATCCGAACGATCCTGAACAGTTCAAAAAGATCAAGCGTAAAACCGATCCGAAAGAACCGTTCTGCGGTCTGGTATTCAAGGTAATTCCAAGTCGGCATGGCGATCTTTCGTTTTTGCGCGTGTATTCGGGAACTCTTAAACCGGGAACGCGCGTACTGAACGTTGGAAGAAATGAAAAAGAGAACGTTCCCCAGATTTATCGATTAATGGCGGACCACAAGGATCTGCTCAAGGAGCCGGTAGGGCCTGGCGATATCGTCGGTATTATGGGGCTGACCCGAACGGTGACGGGCGATACGCTTTCAGAAACCAATAAACCGATTCTTCTTGAATCGATAGAGTTTCCGGAGACGGTCATTTCAATGTCGATTGAGCCGGACACTTCTGCGGAGCGTAAAAAACTGGACGAAGTTCTGGCCATGATGCGCCGTCAGGATCCAACTTTTCAGGCGGTCGTGAATCCAGAGACGGGTCAGACGCTTATCAGCGGTATGGGCGAACTTCATCTGGAAATTATCAAACATCGTCTTTTACGGGAATTTGCGCTTAAAGTTCGCGTTCGTCCGCCGCGGGTCAGTTATCGCGAGACGCTGCGCAATTCCGTTGAGGTTACCGGCGAGTGCAGCCGAAAAATTGGCGATGCGCAGATATTTGCCCAGGTCAAAATTCGGATGGAGCCGTTCTCAATGGGGGATAAATCCGTTCTTGTGATTCCAATGCTTCCGATAGGGACTCCCTGTCCTCCCGAATGGCAGGACGCGGCCGTTCAGACGATTCGCGACCAGTTGGCCGGCGGCGGAATGTTTGGTTTTCCGCTGATTCACATTAAGACGACGGTTTTGGATATTACGACGGATGAAACGACGAATGAAACGGCGGTTAATATCGCAGCGGCAGACGCTTTTAATAAGGCGACGCTTGAAGCCGGAGTAGACTTGATGGAACCGATAATGAAATTGGAGGTTACGACTCCGGAAGAGAGCGTCGGCGGTATTATCGGCGATCTTCAGCAACGGAGGGCGCAGATAAATCAAACCTTTATTCGCGGTCGAAATACCGTGATAGAGGCGGAAGCTCCGCTGGCGGCTCTTTTTGGCTACGCGAACGACGTAAAAAGCCTCAGTCAGGGACACGCGACGTTTACCATGGAGCCGTTAACGTATCGGACTGCGCCGAAAGAAGTAATGGAAAGTTTCATGTGAGAAAGAGCGAAGGCGTTTATTTTCTGCGCGAGATTGGAAATTTTTGAAATGTTGATTCCTTTCATTTTTTTGATCTGCTGTTTGGGAGCGCTTGGTCTGGAAATTCTTCGGTTTCGTACGCGCCCGGATGCGTGGGTGTGCGCGGAACTTGTTTTAATGGGCTTTGCTTTGACCGTTCTGACGGTATTTCTTGGCTGGCGAGTTTTTCATTCGGGAAGGATGCCGCTGTCTTCATCGCAGGACGCCGTGCTTGTTCTTGTTTGGGTTCTGACGGGGATTGCCATGGGGTTGATTTCAACCTGGCGGCGAAAATCGTTTGGCCTTACTTTTCTTCCGATGATTCTGGCGTTGCTTCTGGTAGCGATTTACGGCGCGGATGAAACGCCGTTCGCCGCGCGCCCTGCTTCCGCCGTCTGGGGAATGGTTCATGGCGGGAGTATGCTTCTTGCCGCGGTCTCCATCTTTTTTGGTTTTCTTTCCGGTTCCATGTATCTTCGTCAGGCTCGGGCGCTTAAACGTCCTTCCTTTGCGTCTTCCTCTAAAGGCGGAATTCGCCTTCCTTCGCTGGAGTGGCTTCATTACGCCAATCGTCATTCCATGAAATGCGCGACGAGCATGCTTGCGCTTGGAGTTCTTTCGGGGATAGTCATGGATCTGCTCCGGCATGATTCAGTGAATTTGCTTGCCAACTGGATGATTCTTGGCACGACGGGACTTCTTTTCTGGTTTGTTCTTTCGCTGGTTATTGGTTTTTTCTGGACGCGGGCCAATGCCGGGCCCCAGATTGCATTTCGAACGATTTTGAATTTTGTTGCGCTTTGCACTCTGTTTGGACTGGTGATTTTTTCTCAGCACAGAATTTATTCGGAACGGCGGGAACAACCGGAAATTTCGTCGGAAACGTTTTTTGACGCGGCGTCGGAATCTGATTCCAGCGCGTTAAAGCCGCTTCCGAAAAAGGAGGTTCTCCCGTGATTTGGATGGTCCTCGGTTGCCGATATCGTGAATCGGACGTTTCGATTCGTGAAAAATTAGCTTTTTCTGAAGCGCAGATTCGCGAAGCTCTGGCTTTTTTGCGTAATCGTTACCCTAATTTAGAGACCGTAATTCTTTCCACGTGCAATCGGGTGGAAATTTACGCGGCGCGCGAGCTGTCTCCGTCGGAACGGACGGCGGTAGAAAATTGCGCGATTTCAGAGACTGGCGGGTCGGATAGAAACGATTCTTTTCCACTTTGTGCGGAAACAGGTTTGGAGGTTCTTCTTAAATTTTGGTCGGAATTCAAAAACGTTCCATTGGAAAACGTTAGAGAAGCCGTTTTTTGCCAAACGGGAGTGGACGCGGTTCGGCATATGTTCGTGGTTGCTTCGTCGCTTGACAGTATGATTGTCGGCGAGGCTCAAATTGGAGGCCAGGTCCAGAGCGCCTATCGATTGGCGGTTGAATGCGGAACGGTAGGACCGCTGTTTCACGCCGCTTTTCAGAAAGCGGGAAGCATTGCCAAGAAAGTAACTGCGGAAACGGCGATTCATCAGTATCGAACCAGCGTTCCCAGCGTTGCCGTGTCCTGTTTTGCCAAGCGGATTTTCGAGCATTTTGAAAATAAGCGAACTCTGGTCGTCGGCGCGGGACGAATGGCGGAGGAAACGCTTCTCTATCTGCGGGAAGAGGGCGTTCGGAAAATTACGATTGCGAACCGAAGTATTGAAAAAGCCCGGAAAATGGCGGAACAATTTTCTGGAATCGTCTGTCCATGGGAAGAGCTTGACGAAGCTCTTGTCGATGCGGACCTGATTGTCAGTATTACGGGCGCGATGGAGCCGATTGTGACGTTAGAGCGTTTTCGAAAGCTTGAAAGCCGCCGCCGTTTTCGTCCTCTTTTCGTATTGGATCTTGCCGTTCCGCGTGATTTTGACCCCAAACTGGCGACGCTGGAAAATGTTTATCTTTATTCGGTAGACGATCTTCAAAAAGTCTGTTGCGCCAATGAAGCGGCCAGAGCCAGAGATCTTCCTGCGGCCAGAACGATCGTGGAAACGCAGCTTCAATCGTTTCTGCTTGACATTCGACATCGAAAATCAAGCCAGGTGATTTTGAAATTGCGTGAAATCTGGGATCAGCCGAAACAGTATGAATTGGAGCGGCTGTTTCGAAAACTGCCGAATCTGACGGAAGCTCAGCAGAAAGAGATTGAGTATTCGTTTGACCGACTCGTGAATAAACTTCTCCATCCGACCCTTTCTTCGCTTTATGAATCGGGAGAGAATCCGGAAAATCAGCGTGGATTACTGAACGCGGTTCGGAAACTTTTCCGTCTGAACTGAATCATGAAAATTTTCATTTCAGAGCGTTTCGCCTGAAAAAATTTTTTCCTTCCTTCCTTTTAGAGCTTCCGCCATGAAAATTTCGCGTTGTTTGAGGAAAATACTTTGCCTTTATCTGCTGTTTTTCGCAACAGTTTCCGTTTTTCCGTTTTCCGTTTACGGAGAAGAGAACGACGAGTCCTTTCCGGCGCAACCGCAGATTGACGATTTAATTAAACGTGGAATTGAAGCGGGAAACATACCTGGCGCCGTGGTTGTCGTGGGAAATCGCGAGCGGATTCTCTATTTTCGTTCCTATGGGTTTCGTCAGGTAAAACCTGTTTTAGAGGAAATGACTTCCGATTCTATTTTTGATTTGGCGTCTATTTCAAAGGCGGTTTCAACTGCTATTAGCATCCATATTCTGGCGGATTGCGGAAAAATCGATCTGAGCGCGCCGGTCGCGTCTTATCTTCCAGAATTTGGCAGGAACGGCAAGGAAAAGCTTACGGTTCTGGATTGTCTTACGCATACGTCGGGCCTTGTCGCCGATAATTCTCTTGGGGATTATTCCGGAACCACGGAGGAGAGCTGGGAGAAAATCTGTTCCCTGAAATTGAGCTATCCGACGGGAGAACGCTTTGTCTATTCAGACGTTGGTTTCATCGTTCTCGGAATGCTGATTGAGCGTGTTTCCGGTATGTCTTTAAATGATTTTGCCGCACAAAATATTTTTCAGCCGCTCGGAATGATCGATACCGGCTATTCTCCTCCGGAATCGCTGCGTTCGCGTTGCGTTCCGACGGAAAAACGTTCTTCGTCGGATACGGAGTGGATTCGCGGCAAAGTTCACGATCCCCGCGCGTTTGCTATGGGAGGCGCGGCCGGTCACGCGGGAGTTTTTTCAACCGGACGCGATCTGGCGATTCTCGGCGCGGCTCTTCTGAATCGTGGAATTCCGCGCGAACCGGTGAAACCTGGATTTGTTCTTCTTTCCGACGGGGCTTTTGAGAGAATGACGCGCGATCGAGAAGTTCCCGGCGAAGCGAAACTTTACCCGGGACCGAATATTCGTTCCGCGGGTTGGGACAAACGTTCGGTTTATTCGAGGAACCGCGCGGGCAATATGTCCGGGAGTGCGTTTGGGCACGGCGGATTCACCGGTTCCGCATTCTGGGTAGATCCGGAGAAAAATATTTACGTTATTTTTTTGACGAGCCGACTTCATCCGGATGGAAGAGGAAATTCGCTTCAGCTTTCCGGCGACGTTGGAACCGCGGCGGTTGAAATTTTTGTCGGCAGATAGTTTGCGTCGGCAGGGAAATTCGCGCCGATAGAGAAATTTTTCGGAAGAGAATTTTTAGAGTTGAAAATTGAAAAATTCTACCCCCTTTACAGATTGTTTTTTTTAGGTAAAATAAATTTTTACGGTCGGGAATTCTCTGAATTTTGATATTCGATTTTATTTTATCCAGCCTTTACTCCGAATTTTCTGAAAGGAATTGCTATGGAAAATAATATGAAACGCTGGTTGACGGTTTTTGTATTAGTTGGCGTTTTGTTCGGGGGAATGCGTTCCGAGACGTTTGCCCGAACTTTCTGGGTTCAGGCAAGCCGGACGGCGGGCGGCGACGGGTCTGAAACGAAACCGTTTGCCGCGCTGGAAGAGGCGAGAAACGCGGCTCGTCCCTTTGTCGGGAAAGAGCCTGTCGAAATTCTTGTGAAACCGGGAACGTATTATTTGCCGGATACGTTCGTACTTGGAAAAGACGACGGCGGAACCCGGGACGCGCCGGTTGTTTATCGATCAGTTGAACCGAAAGGGGCGCGTCTTGTTGGGGCGGTGAAGCTGGATGGAAAAAAGTTTCGGCTAACGGAGGATCCGAAAACGCTTGCCCGAATTCCAGAGGTTGCTCGCGGAAAAGTCGTAGAGTTTGATTTAAATGAGGTTGGGGTAGGGAATATTCAGGTTCCGGGAGTTCATTGCCAAATGCCTCTGGCAACGCCGGAATTGTTTGTGAACGGCAAAAGGATGAGTATTGCCCGTTGGCCGAACGAGGGTTGGGCGACGGTTGCGAAGATCGTGGACGGAGGTTCCAAAGGGGATTCCGGGAGCGCGTTTGACGCCGCGAAAATGAAACAGGCGAAGTCGGTTCCGGTTGGAGGAACGTTTGAGTACTCCGAAGACGCTCCGAATTGCGGGAATGCCGACGACGGAGGTTGGCTTTGGGGGTACTGGTGTTTTGACTGGCACGACGATATTCTCAAAGTTGCTTCCATTGACAAAGCGAAAAAACAGATTACGTTTGCCGGTCAGTCCACTTACGGTTTGCGTCAGGGAAATCCTTCGCCGCGGCGTTGGCGGGCAATTCATCTTCTTGAAGAGCTGGACGTTCCCGGAGAGTATTTCGTTGATTTTCAGAATCGAAAGCTCTATTTCTATCCAGAATGTTCTCTCGAAAATGCGAACGCGACGCTTGCGTTCAGGAATAATCCGATAATTCGTATTCAGGACGCGCAATATACGACGCTGGATGGATTCGTTATTGAGGAAACCTTCGGCGACGGCGTCGCGTGTCGGAACGCGTCGTTTTTGACGATTCAGAACTGCACGGTGCGCAATACGCGCCAGCGCGGCGTCTATTCCGACGGAGGCGAAGAGAACCGATTTTTAGGAAATCTCATTCAATTCAACGGCGCCGGAGGGCTTAGCGTATGCGCCGGAGATCGAAAAACGCTTAAACGCGGCAATTGTCTGATTGAGAATAACGTTATCCATGACTTTTCCGAATATCGTCTTTGCTATGCCAGCGCGATTTCTATCGGCGGCGTAGGACATATCGTTCGGCATAATGAAATTTTCAACGCGCCTCATATGGCAGTGGCGCTTAGCGGAAACGATATTTTATTTGAACTGAACCATATTCATCATGTCTGTCTGACTGGCGACGATGCGGCGGCGCTCTATAAAGGGCGGGATCCGTCCAAGCGAGGAAACGTGATTCGCTGGAACTATTGGCATGACGTCGGGTCGCCTCGCGGTCACGGAAACGCCGCGATCTATTTTGACGACGGCGACGGCGGCGAGAAGGTTTTGGGAAATATTTTTGTGAATTGCGGCGATCCGGGAAAAGGTTCTTTCGGAACGATTTTCTGTCATGGAGGTCACGGGAATTTTGCGGAGAATAATATTTTCGTCGACTGCAAACGTCCGTTAGGGGCCGCGCCATGGAACGACCAGCGTTGGAAGGAATATATCGCGGCTCCGCTCTGGCAGAAACGTCTTTTGGAGGATGTTGATATTACCAGCGAAACGTATCTTGCCGCTTATCCGGAACTCAAAGGTTTTCTTGATGGAGCGCCAATAGCGGAAAGGCATAATTTTTCAAAGAAAAACGTGTTTATTCGCCCGGCGATGGGGCCGTCCGGAACGTGGGATCTTCATGAAACGGACGTAACGCTTGATCATGATCCAGGGTTTATTGATGCGGAAAACGGCAATTACGGTCTTCGCGGCGATTCGGAAATATTCCGTCTGATTCCGGATTTTGAACCGATTCCGTTTGAGAAAATAGGTCCGTGCAGAAAGAGCGCAATATTGAAATAACGGATGGTTTCATGCGGCTAAAGATAATGCGTTAATGGGAAGAAATGCCTGAAAGTTCAGATAATTGAGCGATTCGGGCTTTTTTGAAGTTTTTCAGTGGTTTCATTTTTTTCAGGAACGAGTATTCATGGATCCGCTTTTGGTTCTCCTCGTTGGGTTGGCGCTAGTCATTGGTTTGATCATGATTTTTCGGCAACATCCCTTTATTGCCCTTTTGATTGCGGCGCTGACGGTGAGTTTTCTGTCTCCCGCTTCCGGTCATGAAGGAGATTGGGCGTTTCGTGTTTCACGAGTAGGAACGGCTTTAGGCGAAATGGCGGGTAAAATCGCTGTCCTTATTGCTATGGGGGCGCTTATCGGCCAGGCTATGACTCGAAGCGGAGCGGCGGATCGAATCGTTCAAACGATTGTGCGTCGTTTCGGAGAAAAAAGAATGCCGGAAGCGTTTCTTTCAAGCGGTTTTATTCTTTCTATTCCAGTCTTTTACGACGCGACGTTTTATTTGTTGTTGCCGCTGGTCCGCGCGGTTTATCGAATGACGCGGAAACATTACGTCCTGTGTCTTCTGGCGATAGGTTTTGGCGCGACGCTTTCTCATACGCTGGTGCCGCCGACTCCCGGTCCTCTGATGGTCGCGCGTGAAATGGATATTTCGATCGGCATGATGATGCTTTTGAGTCTGACGGTTGCGCTGGGGACCATGCCGTTTGCGCTTTTGATCGCGCGTTTTCTGGACTGGACCATGCCGGACCCGGAAATCCATGATGAAAGTATTCGGCAACTTCTCAAACCGATAGAGGAAGATGGGGCGAAAGAGGGAAACGGCGCATTGCTTCAGAAACGCCTTCCGTCGTTTCCCGTTTCAATCTTTCCGATTATTCTTCCTGTTTTTTTAATCGCCGCGGCGTCGATTGTCAATACCCTTACGGAAAGCGGAGCTATTAGCTGGAGCGGTTCGGCTTTGATCTGGCAAAAAATCATTTACTTTGCAGGGGACGCGCAAGTTGCGCTGATGCTTTCTGCTTTTTCTGCTCTCGCTATTATGCAGATTACGCAAAACATGAGTTTTGCCGACGTCGAGAAAGAAACGGGCGCGGCTCTTGTTTCCTCTGGAACGATTATTCTCATTACCTCCGCCGGGGGCGCGTTTGGCGCGATGCTTCGAGAGTGCGGAGTCGGTTCCAGAATTCAGGAACTGATGTGCGGAGGAAACGGGACTCTTACCGGTCCCGGAGTACTTTTAATGGCGTTTGCGACCGCTTCGATGATTAAAACGGCTCAGGGGTCCAGTACGACGGCTATGATTACGACCGCCGGCATTTTTTCGGCTCTTGGCCTTCAGGCTTCCGCTCTCGGATTTCACATGGGATACGTTGCCGTGGCGATCGGAATCGGGTCGTGCGTTACGGGTTGGATGAACGACAGCGGATTCTGTATTTTCGCGAGTATGAGCGGTCTGAAGGAGACGGACGTTCTGCGAACCTGGACCGTAGGGTTGGCGTTGATGGGATTAGCCGGGATTGGCGTTACGTTGATTTTCAGCCAACTTCTGCCGATGATTTGAAGTAAATAATTTTAAAAAATGAAGAAGCGAGGTAGACAGGGTGATTTCAGGGGAATTTTTTTTCTAAAAATCTCCCTTTTTCTTTAAATTTTGACATTTTCTCTATAGTCTAAAATAAAAAAATTGGTTAGACTCTATTCAGAATGGATTGAAATCCTATTATGGAGTAAAGACCAATATGGAAATGTTACGTACTGTTATCGTCGCCCTGTTTTTTGCCGGAATTACGGTCTGCTCGTATTATTTTCTAAGTTCTTCGCCTTTTCCGTGGGAAAATGAAGAAACATTGACGGCGCAAACCGATTCGTCAGGAAAAGATACGCGTAATGAGAAAGAAACGCCGCGTACTTTTGCGCAGGATGAAACGATTGATAGCGGAAATAACGCTTTGGCTCAGAAAGATAGTCCATTTGCCGCGCCGGTCGGAAATGAAAGCGATGAGTTTGGCGCGCTCGAACTTGAAACGTTGTCGGCGCCTAAGGTCCAGGAAAAGAATGAAAATCTTGTTTCCGACGCTCCTGTTTTAGATTCTGATCTTCCATCGTTGGGAAGTTCGTCTGGAAAATCTCCCTTTGAAATGGCTCCGGAAGCAATTCCAGCCGCTCCGGAGGCGCGTGTTGGAGCGGAGCTGAATTCGCAGACGCTTCCGGTAAATACGGACCTTCCTCCTGGTCCTGAACTTGTTGTTGATTCCGATCTTCCGGCAAGTTCAGATTTTACCGCGGACGCCCGGGGTTCGGAGTCTGAACTTCCAACAAACGCCGACCTCCCGCCAGGTCCTGAACTTATCGTTGATTCGGAGCTTTTACCGAGTCCGGAATCGTCTTCCGTTTCCGAGAGTTCGACGGATTTGCCGTCAGTTTCCTCAATGGGATTTGCCGTTGGGGGAGTGAGTAATCCGCTTCGCAACGGGGAATCGTCTCGAATCGTTTCGACGGCGGAAAATCCCAGAAGTATTCCGTCTGTTTCCGAGCCGGAGGTTTCCGTTTCGGCGGAGTCGGCAACCTCTGCGGCGGATTCCGATAATTCAGCCGACGCTCAAATGGTTCGCGAATATCTGAAGATTGCGGCGGAGAAAATTCAACAGGGCGCGGCGCTGGAAGTGTTAAAGTCTTTGAGTAAATTTTACGGAGACGCGCGTTTTTCTGCCGAGGAACTTGCGGAGCTGACGAATATTCTGGTTCAGGCCGCGACGCAGGTGATTTATTCGCAAAAACATTTAATGGAACCGGCGTATGTGGTTCGAACAGGCGATTCTTTGGATAAGATCGCGGCGGAATATCAAATTCCAGCTGAATTTATCGCCCGGGTCAACGGTTTAACCGCTCCGTTTGAACTTGTTCCGGGGCAGGAGTTAAAAGTAATTCGCGGTCCGTTTCAGGCAATTGTTTACCTGGATCGGCACGAGATGATCCTGACGCTGAAGGGTTTGTTTGCCGGTAGATTTTGGATTGGCGTCGGCGGCGAGCTGGTTCGAAAGGATGGAGATTTTTGTTTTGGACAGCGAGTTCAGACTCCGGCGGGAATGGGGATAGAGACGAGCTATGAATTTCTTCGCCAGGCGGGGGTTCCCGGGTGTTGCGACCTGTTGAAAATAGAGATCGCCAAGGATCCGAATCAAATTGGCGCGGACGCTCTTTCAGGAAATATTTTGATGAGCCAATTAGACGTAGATTGTCTCGGCGCTCTTCTGGGGACGGGGTCTCAGTTGATCATGCGTTGCGAATCGCCGAAGTGTATTGCGAAACCGGTTGCTGATTCTGATTCCGGCGTAGTTCCCGCCGCTGTTCACGGTTCGTCCGTTGGAGCCGTTGGAAATCAGGCGAGTATGTCGAATGCGCAAACTTCCGGTCCGATTTCTCAATCGGGAACAGCGCCGCTTCAACGTTCGAATTTGG
>CAZWOV010000029.1:0-13876 GCA_964635645.1 uncultured Planctomycetaceae bacterium
TGGTTCTCGATCTGAATCAGCCTCTTGTTGGAATAGACGTCAAAAATGCCCGCGTCCATTTTTTCAGACCGAACGGTTTCCTTACCCGAGACGAACTGGACCTCGTCAACGTTCAGGGAAACACGCTCCTGACCGACTATATTTTGCCGAACAAAAAAGTAAAAATCGGCGAATCCTGGAAACAATCTCCGGACGTCATGGGAATGTTGCTCCAAATGGACCTCGTATTTAATCTCGACGTCAAGACAACGCTGAGCGAAGTCAAAAAAAATATCGCTATCCTCGACACAAGCGGATGGCTGGAAGGAAGTTGCGAAGGAAACACGTCAAAGATTGAATTGACCGGGAAGGCGTATTTCGATCTGAACTGCGGAAGAATCGTCTGGTTCGGACTCGTTATTCAGGAAAAACGAACCGCGGGATTTATCACGCCTGGAATGGACGTTACCGCAAAAATCCAGTATCGAATCTCACCCAGGAGCAATTCTGAAAATCTGAACGACGAAACTGTCGGAAAAATCGCCTTTGACGAAACTCAATACGGAATGATTCTCTGTCAGGACCCGGGAAACGTCTGGAAAGTCGTTATGACGCCCGATTGGGAACCTCTCAGTATGAACAAATATCAAAGTTCATTTCGTCTGCTGCGCGATAATGAATTAGTGGCGCAGTGCTCCATCGCAAAAATCCAGAATATCAAAGGAACCATCGGACTAAAGCCGGAAGACTATGCGCAGAATATCAAAGAATTGCTAAAGGACAGATTTGACAGTATTCTTGAAATCAAAACCATGAAACTCGACGAAGAGACGGAAGCCGTCCGCGTCGATATCGCCGCGAAATATGAAAATCTCCCGCTGAGAATGATTTACTATTTAATCACAAGAAAGGGAAAAGAAAACGTTCAGTACACGATGGTCTTTACTCTCGAAGAAAATCTGCTCGAAAAATTCGCCGAGGCAAACGAACCCATCATTCAATCGTTCTCATGGGTCGAGTAATCGCCCGATTTTCGCCAAACGTCCTGAAATCATCAGGACGTTTGACTTTTGCAAAAACGTTCCGGTCACGTAAAGATTTTTTCGCGAAGCGTTTCGAGCGCAGACAGATTACTTTCCAGAGTATTCGGATGATCGCGAAGCTCGTCAAGCGTCATCCACTCCGTACGTTTCACTTCGTCCGGCGAAATTCGCATTCGGCTCAGTTCGTCGTCTGAAACCGCGGCCGTCCACCAGTAAAGATAAACGTTCCACGGCGTTTCCGACTCGTGAATACGCTCCAACGGAGTAACGCAAAAACCGAGTTCCTCCATAATTTCACGTACCAGAGCCTGCTCTTCCGTCTCGCCGTTTTCAATTCCGCCGCCGGGAAAACACCACGTTAGCGGCGCGCGAACTGATTCTGAACGCTGAATAATCAGAAACTTCCCGCCGCGACGAATAAGCGCAACGACTCCGACGCAATCATATTTTTCAAACTTATCCGCCTCCATCCACCCCCCCTCAGACTATCTCTTTCAGGATTTCATCCGTTCTCGTCGGCCCGCCAAGAATCGGAGCAAAATCATTTTCCACATATTTCTGAATGGATTCCGACGTCGCGCAGCAGGCGTCAAGAGCCATTCGAGTCTGAAAGCCCATATCGTATGCGCTGAAAGCCGTTCCCTGCGCGCAGACATTCGTAAGAAATCCGGAAACCACAAGATTTTTGACGCCGTGTTCCTTAAGAATTTCGCCAAGTTTCGTATGGCTGAAAGCGCTGAGAGCATGTTTATTTGAAAGAACCGTTTCGTCGGCTAACGGTTTCAATGCGTCGATAATTTCATGCCCCCATGAACCCGGCGCAAACATTTCATTTTCAAGGATTCCCGCCAAAATTCCGGAACAACCGCGTTCGCGAATCCAATCCGCGTTCAAAACAAATGGACAGTGGATAATCAAAGCGCCTTTCTCTCGCGCTCCGGCCAAAAGCCGCGCGGCGTTCGCAATCGTCTGATTCCGGGACAATTCGCCCTTCACCGCCTCGAAAAGTTTCCCTCCCTCCGTGCAGAATTCATTCTGAAATTCGATAAAAATAAACGCCGTTTCCTTCGCATTCATAAAATTTCTCACTTTCCGCCGATTATCATCTCCTATTCCGATAATCGAAAACTTTTAAAACCCGCCAATTTCAAAAAAGAAACTGGTTTCAGCCCCAGACGCAAAAAATCAGGAGCCGCGCAAACCGTTCGCCGATTCGCCTCCACGGCAACGGTAGAGAACTACGGATCTCAAACGGAACGCCCCGCAATCGCTTCGCGCCGCTGAACCGCGCGGTTAAAACGTATTTTCAAAAAACATATTTTAACCGCCTAATCGCCCGTTTTGAACCAATTATAGTAGCCTGAAATTGAAAAGTCAAGCGTCCGGACAAAAAATTTCAAAGAATCCATTCCGCCTGAAACGGATTCCCCGCAATCTTAAAATAAAATGCCGAAATCCCAGCGCTCCCCCTTGAAAAAAAACCAAAAATTTGGATAATTAAATATCGGAAATACTGTTTTCCATCTTGAATCCGGTTCGGAATCATCTTCCGGCGCCGGGCAAAGTAAATTCGGAATCCGTTCCGCCGAAACCGATTTTCTTCTCGACGTAACGAGAAAATGAAAGCGGTTCCGAGTCTCCGAACAGATTCCTGGAAGCTTTTTTGACAGGAGTATTTTGTCATGGCAAAAAAAACGATTGATGCAGTGGATGTTGCCGGTAAGACGGTCCTTATGCGTGTTGACTTTAACGTTCCGCTCGACGCCCAGCAGAACATTACCGACGATCGCCGTATCGTGATGGCCCTTCCGTCCATCAAATCCGTCCTTGACCGCGGCGGAAAGCTCGTTCTGATGAGCCACTTGGGACGTCCCGATAAACTCAAGGAAGGCGAAACCAAAGAAAAATACTCCCTTAAACCCGCCGCCGTCCGACTCGGCGAACTTCTTGGCAAAGAAGTCGTTTTCGCTACCGATACCGTCGGCGAAGACGCCGCCGCTAAAGTCGCGGCCATGAAAGACGGCGACGTCGTCGTTCTTGAAAACGTTCGTTTTGAAAAAGGCGAAAAGAAAGGCGATGAAGAATTTGCCGCAAAACTTGCCGCTTTCGGCGATATTTACTGCAACAACGCGTTCGGCACCTGCCATCGTACTCACGCCTCCATGTACGCCGTTCCAATGGCAATGGTCGGCAAACCGCGCGTCGTCGGTTCCCTCGTCGCCAAAGAAATCAAATACCTCACCGACGTGATTGCCAATCCTGCGCGTCCGTTCGTGGCTATTCTCGGCGGAGCGAAAGTCTCCGACAAAATTAACGTCATCAACAATCTTCTCGGAATCTGCGACAAAGTCCTTATCGGCGGCGCAATGGCCTACACGTTCTCGCTCGCCAAAGGCCAGAAGGTCGGAAATTCGCTCGTGGAAGCCGACAAAGTCGACCTTGCCAAAGAACTGATGGAAAAGGGCGGCGACAAACTCGTTCTGCCGATCGACACGAACTGCGGCGACGCCTTCAGCGCCGACTGCAACAAAGTAATCGTAGACGCCGGTGAAATCCCGGATGGATTCGAAGGACTGGATATCGGTCCGAAAACCGCCGCTCTTTACGCTGACATCGTGAAAAACGCCAAAACGGTCGTCTGGAACGGACCGATGGGCGTTTGCGAAATGGAACCGTTTGCCGTCGGTACGAAAGCAATCGCCGACGCTATCGCTGAAAGCGATTCCGTCAGCATCATTGGCGGCGGCGACTCCGCGGCGGCCATTCAGAAACTCGGATACGCGGACAAAGTTTCTCACGTCTCTACGGGCGGCGGCGCTTCGCTCGAAATGCTTGAAGGAAAGAAATTCGACGCCGTCGAAATTCTTGACGAAGAGTAAAAAATATTACTTTTTTCTGCGAGAAACAATTATCTGACTATCGCAGATAAAAAACAGTAAATTTAAGCCGGAGTATTTTCAAGATATTCCGGCTTTTTTCTTTCTACGAACCCATTTTTTTGTTTGGACTCCTTGCGCAATTCATCGCTGAAAGATAAAATAGAAGGAAAATACTCTAATTACCTACCGTTGCATTTCACTCAACGAAACGCCTTTATTTTATTCAGGAATTAATAATGCAAAAGAAACAATCGATCTATTCGCTTGTCAGCGTCTGTCTCGCGTTAGCCTGCGGTCTGAATTTTATTTCTCCCTCTCTCCTGTTGGGGAGCGGAATCTACGAAAACCGAAAAGTACTTCTTCAAAGCGACGGTATTTCCATCGCGCCGACTGGAACCGTTGCGTTTGCGGATTCTTTTGAGTCGAAAGACGCCTGGAACCCGGAAAAGATAAATAATTACCGAGACCTCCTGGAAATCTTTTTCGGATATGAATGTCAGGGGAAAAAATGTCTCATGATCTCCGGAGAGAAACTTAAAAATAAAATCGACACGGCCTGGGAAGTCTCTACCCTTCCCTTTCGATTAATGGAAGGAGCTTCAGAGTTTATCCTCTCTTTTCAGATCTACTCCGAAGTCGAACTTAATGGAAACTTTAACGTCGGCGAAAAATGGAGTTCTCTCATTCGCTGGCAGGACGCCGCCGGAAACGAATGCGGAAAAACCGAAATTCCATATTCCGTCCCGCCGCATAAATTTCAGGAAGTTTCCTTTCGCGGTTCAGTTCCGGAAAAGGCAGTCTCGGCAGTCATTCAATTCGGTTTCGATAATCCCAACGTCGATCAGGGAAAACGTTGCGCCCTACGAAGCGTAAACTTCTCGATGTTAAAAGATAAAGGGATGAAGAAGATTTTCACGCAAAACGGTTCGTTCGTTTCCGATATTTTTGAAGCCGGCAACGTCTCCTGGAACGCGGATATTCCCAAAGGAACGTCCATAAAATTTCAAATTTCAACCGCAGAATTGCCCCCAGGCGAAGACGTCGGCAAAATCGCATGGACTCCTTACGTCGGACCGGACGGAACGCCGGAAAGTTTCTGGACGAAACCGTTCAAAGTCGACGCAAAGTATTTCCGCCTCAAGGTATTTCTTGTCTCAAGCGGTAAAAAATCGCCGCTTCTCAAAGAACTCTCCATCACGCCGACTGACTCCGGCAAACCAAAGATCATCCAGAACGCTCAAAACTGGTCTCTGCGCGGAGATCTTTTTGCCCCGCGCGTAAAAATTGTCAGCAGTACGCCGACCGCAAACGCGAAAACGGATCTGGTCCTTGAAATTACCGACGATTCCCCAATTTTCATGAACGGAATCCAAATCATCGTTGACGACCAGGACGCGAAGTCCGACTTCCGGCGCGAAGGCAACCGTTTTATTCTTCCGCCCAAAGACAAGTGGGCGGACGGACTGCACCGCGTTAACGTTGCCGTTTCGGATTTCCACGGAAATTCTGTTCAAGCGAAAAAATACTTCTTCATCGGAGAAAGTCCTCAAACCCCCAAAATCGCCCTCCGAGACGACGGAATGACTCTTATCGACGGAAAACTTTTCTTCCCTATCGGAATTTACGGAGTCATGAAACGTGAATTTAATGATTTCGATCTGGACAAAGCCTTTCAGGGACTCAAAAACGCCGGTTTCAATTTCGCGCATTCCTATTCGTGCCCGCGAACGGACGAATTCCTCGACGCCGCGCAAAAATACGGTTTTCGGCTCTGGATTCCCGCCCATACGATTGACGAACGATTTATCAATGTTGAACGATTTCATCCGGCCATTCTCGCTTGGTACCTGGGAGACGACACCTCGGCCAATACGACGGTCTCGGAACTTTTCGACCGGGACGACGCGGTAAAGGCGCTCGATCCTACGCGTATTTCAACTCAAGCCGATCCCGTTGGTTCCAATCAGGAAATCTCAAACTACCGCGACTATGTTTTGGGAACAGATAATTTTCTTCCGGAAATTTACCCGGTCCGTACGACGGAACCGGAAAGCGGGCAAAACTGCGTAGCCGTCACGATTCGCGACATGAAACGCTGTCGGGACGATATTCAACGGTCCGGTTCTGAAACGCCCCGAAGCATCTGGCCGATTATTCAGTACTTCAAGGGATGGGGATGGCAAAGATTTCCGACTTTCGACGAGCTGAACGCCATGAGTTTCGCCGCGATTATTCATGGCGCGAATGGAATTACCTGGTACACGTACGGCGGAACGGTTGAACCGGAAAAGAAAAAATTCAATTACGGCGTAACGACGACTCCGGAAACGTGGCAAAATATCTCGACCGTCGCAACGCGCATTAAAGAGTTGAGCCCAGTCCTCCTGGAACGCGCCCAGAAACAGCCGGCGCCGCCCGTAATTCTTTCCGGACCCGCCAAAGACCCGCTTGAAAACGATTCCATTTCCTGTCTGATGAAATTTCACGACGGATACGCCTGGCTTCTGTGCGTAAACTCCGCTCCCGAACCTGTCAAAGTTCGTCTCCCTCTTCCTGAAAATCTAAAAGACCGCGCCGAGGTCGTTTTCGAAGATAGAACGATAAAAACGGAAGAAAACGCAATCACAGAGGAATTCAAAGGGTTCGCCGTTCATATTTACCGAATCGAACAGAAATAGAATTTCAGAATAGACTCAAATTCAAACCATTTCATTACGCCAAAAGGAGAACTGCATGAAAAAAATCTGGCTTGCCCTATTTCCCACCTTTATTTTAAGCGCCGGGTTGGTATTTGCACAAAACGCCCTGACGGATACGGAAAAAGCGGAAGGATTTATTCTGCTTTTTGATGGGAAAAGTCTCGACAAAACAATTTGGGAAGGCGCGGTAGATCAGCATCAGGTCAAAGACGGTCTGATGATCGCGGACCCCGGAGGATTGATGGTAACGCGCGACGAATACGCCAACTTCATTTTTCGCGTGGAATTCTGCCTCCCGGAAAGTGGAAATAACGGAATCGGAATTCGATGTCTGCCGCTGGGAAGTCCGGGACGCACCGGCATGGAGGTTCAGATTCTGGACGATCCTGCTTACCCAAACCTCGACCCATCCCAATATACCGCGGCGCTTTACGGCGTAGTCGGTCCTGAAAAACGGCTTCTTAAACCCGTCGGCGAATGGAATACGCTTGAAATCATTGCCGACGGTCCGCATGTCAAGACAATCCTGAACGGAGAAACGGCAGTCGACGCAGATCTTTCAAACTGGGAACATTTTCCGTTGAATACGCCTCCTCGCTTCGTCAAACCCGGAGTTGAAAAGAAAAGCGGACGAATCGCTTTTGCCGGTCACAATTCGCCGGTCAAATTCCGAAATATTCGAGTAAAACGTCTTCCGGACACGCCGTGACCTGAAAAAACGCAACGATATCGGAAATTTAAAAACAAAACGAAAGAGCCGTTAAGATGAACAAGCTCTTTCGTTTTATTTTTCTTAAGTCTCCCGAATTAACAGACTATTTCGCAACTTTTAGCAGATACTGACGCGCCGTTGGCCGACGCTTCTTCAACATTTCAGCCGTCTCTTCCGCCAGTTTTTTCTCAACCTCTCCCCGGCGTTCCCATTCTGCGAGATAACGCGGAACCTTACTTTCAAAATAACCGGTCCGATTCGGAATTTCTTCATCATAAAATTTCTTTACGCGAGCAAGATCGTCCGGATCTACGTACCTGCGAAGATCCCAGCGAACCGCGGCGTATTCGCGCAAAATACATTCTGTACCGCGGCGTTGAACGCCGAGTCGCCGAACCTCCTGAGCCTGCTGGAATTGCGGAGTCTTCTCGTTCATCGCCAGATTAATCCCGACTGAAAGTTCGTCCGCAGTAAACGTGCCGACGGACTGGCCGTCAATGAAAAGTTCATAATTGCCCGCAACGAGATTTTTGACGGTAAAGCGTTCCTGATTCAGGTCCTGAACAATCGGAAGCAAGTCCAACGCGGGATACGCTTCCGGATCAATCGGAAAAGGAAGCGCTTTTTCCAAAACCGTGCAGGAAACCGTGCCGTCGTCCATTTGTTTCAGGTCGCTTACTTCCGCATTTTCCGTCTTCACTACCCGTACGCCATCCTGCCTGAAGTCCAGCGCTACGTCGGAAACAACAGACGGAGCGCCCTGTTCCCGAAGGAAAAGCCAGGCCATCATCAGATGCCCCTGCGCGCCGGGATGAACGCGGTCGGGACCAATGATCGTCCAATACGGATCCGCCGTCTGTTTTTGAGCGTTCAAGGCCGTCATCGGAGCATAAAAATCCACTACGTTCACTTTACCAGACGGATTCCGTTCAGTAAGAGACGACGCAAGCGACTTTACGATCTCGGCGCATTTACCCAGCCCTGAATTGCATCCGGGCTGATTATTGTTTCGGTCGTTCAACCCCGTATCGTCAAACGGTGAAGGCGTAATGAAGTAAAAAATCGGATTCAGCTCCGTTTGAAGTTTCTCCGCCAGACGTTTCATATTCTGTTCATACCCTGCTATCGCCGCCGTCTGACGCTGAAGTTGTTCTGCCGAAGGGTCCGAAACATAATTTCCACGTCCTACGTCGTTCATCCCGAACATCAACGCGACCACGTCCGGTTTCCGAACCAGAACGTCCTCTTCAATACGCGTCATGGCCGCGCCCGCGTTATCCCCGCCGACTCCGGCATTGAAAAAAGAAATAACGGATTCCGGATACCGAGTCAGATAGTAGTCGAACATCACGTAGTGAAACCTACCGCCGTGAGTAATACTATCGCCGTAAAAGCAGACGGTCTGTCCGTTCTTGAAAACTTCGCCGGTCGCCGTCAGGCTTGAAATAAACGCTCCAAGCGCAAAAAAGAAAAAAATAAAACGTTTCATGAATAATAATTTCCTGTCTAAAAACAATTCCGAATTCTGAATTATCGGCTTATTTTCCAAAGGCGGTCAAACGCAACCAAACACTCCCGCAACTTCTTTTGCGGACAACCGCAATCTTCGGGTAAACGCGCTACTCATTTTTAACCGTAGAGTTCCGATCGTTTCCAGTTAGTTTTCGATACTCTTCAAAAGTCACGCCTTCGTTCGGCTGACCTCCCCAGTAGAAAAGTCTTGCCTTCGTAAGATCCGCCCCGGGCTGAACGTATTGGTTTTTATCCAGAGAAAATTCCGCCAACCGCGGATTATGAAACCAGACCATTTTATCCAAAGTCCTGCCCAGGTAATTGTTTTGGTAAAGAATTTTCTCTGCTTTTGCATTAAAACCGTAAGCAAGAAAATGCGTAGCCCGCTTGTCGGGACGCTGCGCATGACTCCAACCGTACCCGGAATCTCGAAAATCACTGTCTTCGACAATCAGCGATTTCACCGTCATTTCCGGATTCGTGAACCAGATTTCGTAGCACTGCTCGCACTTTTCGCAACGATTCCCGCGCCAAATCATTTCTTTCAGCTCGCCGGCTCCTGGTCCCTGATTCGTCATTGCCGTATCGTAAATCTGGAAGAAATAATTATTTTCAATCAGAAGATTCGCGTTTCCATCCCAAAATTCAATTCCATTTCCATATCTTGTTGGAATCGCTCCCCGAGTATAGAGCCAGCTTCCGCCAATCCAGAGAAAATCATTTTCACGAACCTCGCAACCCAAACAGCCCGGTCCGCCGCGCAGACCATGTCCGCCGGAATAAGCGAACGTAAGTCCCTCGACGACGATATGATCGCAATTCGCAAGATTGAACAGATTTCCGCGACAGGCCGCTTCCATCATGGAATAAACTTCCGCCGGATTTTTCTCCGATCGAAAATAAAGCCGGTTCTCCTCTAAATCATGAAAATAATCGCCCTCGTCTTTAAGCGTCTCGACGCTCCATCGTTTCCATGCGCAGATTTTTTCATCGGAACCTTTCTTTTTCATAACGATATTTCCTACGTCGTGAAATAATCCGACGGACTCAACCTGAACCAGTTCCGCGTCAAGCGGAATCATGCTCAAACTGCTTCCCTCCGGAAGAATCGGTCCGCAAAAGAAAGAAATGCGTCCGTCGTTTACCGTCTGAACATTCCGCGTTTTGAAAACGACTTCAAACTTCGTCCATCGTTTCCCAACGTCGATGGAACTGCAAATCACATTTCCGTAACTTCCCCACGGTTTTGCCGACTGAATAAGACTGATCGACTTAACAATCCTTTTTGCCTGTTCTTCATCAAGGAGATTCTTTCCGTTCTTCTCCAGACGCATCCGAAAACAAAAACGAAACGCGCTTTCAGCGGGAATGGTAAAAGAAGCGTAATTTAACTGAATATCGCACGCGCGCTCCGTCGGCTTAAGACAATCGATTGAATAAACATTCCGTCCTTTCGAATCTTTCTCCACGCGCCAACGGGTTTTCGCGCTGTTTTCCGAATAACACCCCCAGTTTCCGTTGCCGAACGACTCGAATTTTCCGCAGGACGTCGTTTTATCCTTGGCGGAAACCCAGATTCCCGGTTGAAATTGTTCCCACTTCTCCGGACTTGCCATATCGACGCTTCCCCAAAATTGAGGTTTCTCCCCGTCGCCGTACCGCGTATAGGTAATTGGACGTCCCTCTTCTCCGCTCGCGCGGCAGGCAATGGAACCGCGCCACGTCTGACCGGCCCGAAACGCGATGACGTCGCCGGGTTGAAAATCCTGCCGATTCACATTCTGAAGCGTTTTCCAGGCAGTTTCCGGAGTCTGGCCGGACGAATCGTCCGAACCGTTCTCATTATCGACAAAATAATTAGCGGAAAACGCAGAATTTATTGAACTCCAGGCAAGCGTAAAAACAAAAACTAGAGATAAAAATAAAAATCGTTTCATTGGCTGGTCCTTGAATAAAAGGCGCTGAAGAAAAATTTTACTTTGACCAGTATATCAAATTTCATACGAAAAGAAAAGGGGGAGCTGGGAGAAATAGAAATAGAAATAGAAATAGAAATAGAAATAGAAAAAAGAGAAAGAGAAAAGAAAAAAGACGTTCAACGTTCCGGATCCCTCAAGCGGTTTTCCAGAATTACGCGAAACGTCGTCGGTTCTGAAGATTCGTCCAATGTCACGTCGCCGCCGTGCATTTGCGCAATAATACGCGCTTTCGTCAAACCAAATCCAAGTCCGCGTCCCGACTGATACGAAGAATAATACGGATCAAAAATAAAGGGACGTATCTCGCGGGGAATCCCATGCCCCGAATCGGTCACACGAACCTCAAGAAACACGCTTTCAGGTATCGTCCGCCAGGAAATCTTAATGAAACCGGGACCGCCAAGAGCGCGAAGAGAATTTCGAATCAAAGCGCGAAAAAGAACCGTCATCTGCGTTTCATCCGCATATAGAAAACCAGGATAATTTTCCCCAATCGTTCCCGACTCAAACGCCGCAAAATCAGGCTCCGCGCTCCATTTGACGCCCTGTTCGCAAAATTGCACGGCGTAACTCTCTCGTATTTTTTCCCAGAACGCCCCCAGCGCAAAGTTCTTTTTTACCGGACGCGGCGGACGCGCGACAAGGCGAAGGTCCGCGATCATGTCCTGTGCGCGTTTAACCTGCGTTAAAATTACCGCAAGATCCGCGCGTTTGACGGGATTCGTCTCCTCGCGAAGCATCAGCTGAACGCGGCCGCTAATCGCCGCCAACGGATTGTTCAGGTCATGCCCCGCTCCCGCTGAAAATTCTGCGAGAAGTTCTGAAGACAACGCGCGATATTCCGATGGATCTGGCATTTGAAAAAACCAAAACAGAAAGACTGCATAAATAAAAAAATGGAGTCGGAGCCCGGAACTCCAACTCCTGAGAAGAACCAGCGTTTAACGGCTGGTTTCCATTTCAAGAAGAGCGCAGATACGCTTCTGAAGCGCCTCTACGTCAAACGGTTTGCGAAGGAAATCGTCCGCGCCGCTTTCAAGCAAATCGTTGATGCGATTTTCTTCGACCATACCTGAAATACAGATAATACGAACGTCGTCCATCGTTTTATCGCTACGAACACGCTGACAGACTTCTTTGCCATTGATGTCTGGAAGCATGACGTCCAGAACAATCAGATCCGGATGATATTCTTTAACCATCATACCGGCGTCAAATCCGTTATTGGCTGAACGAACCTCAAAGCGACCGTCCCGCTCCAGCATGTCCTGAATCAAAGAGACAATCTCAACATCGTCGTCAACAAGGAGAATCTTGCGCAGCTGACTTTCCAGCGCGTCGGTTGGAATATTGTTTTCGCGCATGAAAATAAACAGCTGTTCGCGCGGAATACGGCGAAAGCGGCTTCCGGGAACTCTGAATCCTTTCAGCTGTCCCGTATCAAAGCAACGAATGATCGTTTGCTGACTCACTTTGCAGATTTTCGCTGCTTCGCCAGTCGTATACACAGTCTTCATGACGGCCATTATTTTTTCCTTCCTAATACCGTAATGTTACCCACATCAATATTTTTCAGAGAATTCCAGCCTTGTCGGCGTTTTCTTCTTTTCTGATACAACCGATTATACCCATTTTACCTGTAGTGTCAACCCCAATTTTTGCATTTTATCAAATTTTGTCAAAATTGCGAAAATATGAAGAATATTGCTATAAATAAAGGCTAGAAAAGGAGCAAAGATAATAAAATTAGAGAATATTCATCAAAAAATTTTGACTTTTTTTCCCTAAACAGTGCATATTATCAATAAAAAATTTTTATCGTCTTTTTCTCAGCCTATTTTTCCTAAATATTTCTCTGGATGAAAAAATCTGGCCGGATTAACCAACCTCTTAAATTTCTCAAATCCAACGAAATCGTTACCACAAATAAAAATTTCATTTTTGAGATAAATTTTCTTTCCTCAACTCGTCGTCCGAAAAAAAAGCCCCGAAAACATTTCTGCCGGGGCTGAACGGTTCACAAAATTTTCCGCCAATCAATCGACGTTCGGAATTTCGTATCCTTTCCTCTGTTTCCGCGCAAAGAATGAAGCCGCCTGATCGTCTCCAACAATTTTTTCGTTAAGCGAATCCCACTTAATTTCACGTCCCAATCGCGCCGCGATACCGCTCAAATGGCAGAGGTGCGCGCATTGAACGTGCGAAGCGACGTCGCAGATCGGCGTACCGCCTTCTCGAATGCACCGAATCCAGTTCACCTTGCTTTCCCAGTAGGCGAGATCCTGTCCGGCATACCCAAGCGGATTTGAGGAAACTTCCTTGCCGTTATTCAGCGCAATAAAATCTTCCGGCTTAAACTCGTCCCGAATTCCCTCTTCGATCAGTTTTCCCTTCACGCGGCCGCGGCTGACGTGAATCCGGCCTTTCGTTCCTTCAAAGAGCACGCCGTTTCCATCCTTTGACGCGGAACAGACGTTCATGACCATTCCGTCGTCGAATTTGTGGTAAATATTAAACTCCGTCGCAGTGTTGAACTGATTATCCACCGTAGCGTAACCGTTTTCGTACGGCACGGGGTGTTTCGCGTCGGAGCCGTCGATAGAAACGGGACCGGTTCCAACCGTCTGACGATTCAAAGCCCAAAGCGCGACGTCAATATGGTGGGCGCCCCAGTCGGTAAATTTTCCCCCGGAGTATTCGTACCACCACCGAAACTGGAAATGGCCCCGACTGTGCGCCGGACGCGGCGAAGTGCGAAACTCCCAGTTAGCGGCGGGAGCAAGCTCGTCCGCAAGATAATCGACCTTCGGCGCCTGGCCAAGCCACATATCCCAATTCAGCGACGCGGGAATCTGCGCCTTAGGAATGGCGGGAGAAGTCGGACCGCCCCCAATATCCACCGTCACTCGTTCAATTTTTCCCAGATAGCCGCCGCGAACAATCAATGCCGCAAGTTGAAACTGGTCCTGGAAACATCTCTGCATTGTGCCGACCTGAAAAACTTTTCCGTATTTCGCGGCGGCCTTGCGGATGACGAGGTTTTCTTCCAACGTGAGCGTAAGTGGTTTTTCAC
>CAZWOV010000030.1:0-13872 GCA_964635645.1 uncultured Planctomycetaceae bacterium
TCGACCCCCAAACGATCGCCGCCGATCTGACCTCGGCCGTCGTGGAAATTCTCCAAAATCCCCAAACGCTGGAAACGATTCGACGGAACGCCTGCTCGCTCTTTCAGGAACACCAAAATCAGATTACGGAATTTCTTCTACCGCATATGGAGAATTCTCTTACGGAATGCGCGCGTAGTCTTCTGACGTCTGAAAACATCAAAACATTTTCGCAGGAAACGCTTCTCCCGCTTCTGGAATCCGAAAAGGTTCGGGAAATCGTCGCCTCCAAAATTGCCGACGCGCTGAAATCGCAGGCTCCGCAGTTCATGGAAACGCTTCGCGAAATGGTTCAGGAGTACGTTGAGTCGTTTCTTAAGCAAAATCCAATCACGGGCAATCCTTTCGTGGGAGCTTTTGTCGGCGAGCTTGCCACGGGCTTCATTTCCTTCGTAAACTGGCAGAAGGTTCAGGATATGATTGAAAAGAAGCTCAGCGGTCCGGAAATCGTGGAATTTATTGGAAACGAGATAGCGAATCTGGGCGACGCATGCCAAAGCTGGTTTGATTCTCCGGAATCCTCCGACTCGCTGGAAAAATTCAGAACCGAGCTTCAGGAGTGTTTACGAAGTTTCCTCAAAGAATATCTCAAGACGCGACTGCCGGTCCTGCTGAATCGTTTTCTGGAAGAACCGACTCTGTGGCGGTGGGCGGAACGGGAGTTCGTACCAAACGCCCAGAAAGCGCTTGAAAAATGGAGTCAGACTGAAGGCCTGGCGTTGATTGTCGAAAAGCTACGTCTTTCGCATCGCGTCCAGGAAGCCGTTGAAAAGCAGGACGTCGAGGAATTTTATCAGATGATTACGAACGTTGCCGCAGAACAGCTGGGCGCCATTCAGGTTCTCGGATTCATTCTGGGCGCCGCCGTAGGACTGATTCAACTTCTGCTCTGACCCATCCCCGCGCCGTTTCTGCGACAGTTTCGGCAACGTCAGCGACGTTTCAGAATGTTTCCCAAACGTTTCCGTCCATCCCAACGACGAATCTGGAATTGAGATTCCGCGTAACGTCGCAAGCAGGCCATTAAAAAAGAAACAGAGTCGGTAACGCAACGTTTACCGGCTCTGTTTTTACGTTGGAAACTGAAATCTTTTATTTCTTCTCCGCCATGACGTTAAGCAGAATATCCGGGCAGTTCGTCGTAATACTGTCCACTCCCGCCTCGATGCATTCGCGCATGCGTTTCGCGTTGTCAACGGTCCAGCAGAAAACCGTGAGACCGGCGTCATGGAGCGTTTTGACGACTTCTGAATTCACGCCGGAATGTTCCATATCGACCGCATTAATTCCACAGTCGGAACAGACCGCGATAACTCGTTTGCAGTAATCCGCATTGCTTTCTTCTTTACCCTTGCCGCAAAGCCACGCGATGAAAATGTCTTTATCCAACGCGCGCATTTTTTTGCAGACATTCGCGGAGAATGCGATAATGACGCACTTGTCCGCCATGTCGTACTTTTTCAGAATTTCCAGCGTCTGGGCTTCAATGTTTTCTTCCTTAATCTCGACGACGGGAACCGTTTTCGTTCCGACGTGCATCTTGATAATGGAATCAAAATCTGGAATCAATTCGCCCTTGAACTGTGCGCCTCTGTGACTTCCGACGTCGCGTTTACGCAATTCTTCCATCGTCAGACTTGAAGGCGCAATATCCTCCCCGGTATATCTCTTCAAATTCCCGTCGTGATTCAAATAAAGAACGCCGTCTTTGGAAATGCGAATGTCCATTTCATTACCGTTAGCGCCGACGTCAATTCCACCCTTCATCGCGACGGCGGTATTTTCCGGATAGACCGCGGAGAAACCGCGATGCGCTACGCAAAACGCGGAAACAGCCGATGGTTCAGCCGGAATTTCCGCGAATAATGAAACCGTAAAAACAGGAAGGGCGGAAAGTACGGAAGCCCAAAACATGCCATTCAAAAAACCGGTTGGGGAAAGAAATTTTTTCATAAACTACTCCTATTTAAAAAATTAAGAAAATTTTAAATCTTCCTTTAATTTTATTTTAACAGATATTCCCTAAAAGTCAATCCTTCAATCGTTTATTTCCTGAGAATTTGCCGATATCGTCGGCATACCGGAAACTCTGCCGGAAAAAATTTCTGGAAAATCGCAATATTCAAGAAATATTTAGACAAAAAATTTAGACAAAATTTAAAATAAAAAATTTTCTTCTTCCAGTTTTTTCAGTAAATCGCCTAAAGGCAGAACGCTCGAAAATCAACGCGTTTTTCCGTCTCCGCTCCCGGTTCGGCCCGCTAAAAAAGAAGTTTTTAATCGTTAAATTCTTATCGTTAAAACCTGTTCCCCCTCCTTGAAAGAATTCTAATTTATGGTAAAATATGGATTTATGAGGTATCTTTTCTTTTTACTCGCGAGTAGCTCGTTATCGCCGGACGATTAAAAGAAAAGGCAAATTCGAACTTTTTCCCGTCTTTATTTCCTGATTTGACAAGAATTTGATTCAGAGCGTCGCGTTCCCATTTTTTTGACGCTTAAAATAGAATAAATCGGAAGAGTTTTGCGTTTGCTTTTATTGATCGGCTGGTAATTTGAATTCACCCTTTTTGACGTCCAATTTGAAGATGCTGAATTTCAGCGCGGTACTAAGGAGTTAAATATGGAATCAAAAGGTTATTATGTCCAACAATGTTCGTCCTGCGGGCGAAGAGTTCAAGTTCAGGTTCGTTATCTGGGGATGACCTTAACCTGTCCGCACTGCCAGAAACGATTTGTTGCTCAGGATTCGACTTCCATTTGGGATATGGAAGAAGAAATTCCCGAAGATACGCATTTGTCCTCCGTTATGCAGCAACTTAAAGACGATCTTCAAAAATCTGGCGTCTTTTCATGAAATCAGATTCCAGAGATAAAAAAATCGCTTTTCTAAAATCGCATAAAGCGTCTGATTTATTGCAGGCGCTTTTTTTATGATCTTCTGAAAACACCCTTGATTTTCAACGTAATTTCTGATAAAATAGAAACGTCGGTCTGGTTTTGGCTTTTGCGCCGCGCGTTGAATCATATCGGGTCATACGGCAAACGTTACGGTCGGATATTTCAATATTTAAAGGAATTTCCTCAAGATGTTTATTTTACCCTTTTTCAAAAATCCCGACCAGGTCAAACACTGGACTATTCATGAATGGGAACGGCTTTTTCAACTCGCGCAAAGCGGCAAACTGATGGGAACGCTTGCTTTTTTTCTCCGCGACCAGAATCTGATCGCCTTCGTTCCGGAAAAGGGGCGCTGGCTACTTAAATCTGCCGAAGTCAAAGCGGAACGAGGACGCAGGCAAATCCTATGGGAAGCGGAATGTTTACGAAGAGCGCTTACGGAAAAACGGTTCTCTGAAAATACTGAAGGAGCCCGGATTCCGTTAGTTTTGCTCAAGGGAGCGGCGTATCAAATTGCCGATTTGCCTTGGGGAAGAGGGCGAATCTCTGTCGACGCGGACGTTCTTACGCCTTTTTCCTCTTTATCGTACGTTGAAACCGCTCTAACCGTCGCAGGATGGATACCTGAAAAAAAATCGGAATATGACGAACATTTTTACCGGGACTGGATGCACGAAATACCTCCAATGGTTCATATCGATCGGCGGACGGTACTGGACGTTCATCACACAATACTTCCAAGAACAGGACGTTTAACCGTAAACGCCGATCTGCTTTTTGAAGAAATCGTTCCCATTCGGGACAATCTTTTCATATTGAGTCCCCGCGACATGCTGCTTCACAGTTCCGTCCATCTTTTCCAAGACGGAGAACTTGACAATTCGTCAAGAGACCTGCTTGATTTAGCCGCCATGTTCAGGTATTTTCCGGAAAAAGATCCGGATTTCTGGAAAAAACTGCTGGAACGAACATATCGGCTGAATCTCAACAGGCCGCTTTACTATGCCGTCATGTTTTGCCGGGAGCTCTTAGGAACAAAATTTCCCGACTCTTTTCTGGATGAAGTCCAAAAATTCCGCGGGGGATTCTTCGCCAGAAACCTCATGCGCTTTCTGGTCCCGCTTGCTATCGAACCGGAAATTTCCGGTGAAGAAACAAGAAAAGCCGCTCTGGCGCGATTCTGCCTTTACGTTCGCTCGCACTTTCTCAGAATGCCGCTTCGGATACTTATTCCGCATCTTTGGGAAAAGTTTCGTCAACGAAGAAAAGAACGTCTGGAAAAAGCGTTGCAGCAGGAGATTTAGTATGAAAAAAAATCATTTTTTTAACCGTTGCGCTCTTGGAATGATTATCGCGGCATACATTACCGGAATATCTCCGTTTTTCGCGCAGGCGCAAACGGAAGAACAGGTTTCCAAACTGGTAAAAGACCTCGGCAGTCCCGTTCTCTCCACAAGAACAGAGGCGGAAAACACTCTTTTGAATTTTGGACCTGAAATACTGCCTCTCCTGCCGGAAAACGCCAGATTACCGGAAGCAAGAATGCGTCTGAACAGAATACGAATCGCTCTGGAACGTCAAAACGCGGAAGATTCGCTTGAAGCCGGAGTCGTTGCATTTAGAGAAACGATCGCCGTTAAGGATATTCCGGACTGGATTGCCGAACAGACGCAAAATCAACTCGAAATCAATCGTACTGAAAAACAAATCTTTTCCTGGAAAAGCCCTGAAAAAAACGTCCCGTTCTGGGTTTTTCTCGACTCTTTATGCGACCAATTCCAGCTTATTCCCCAAACAATCCCCGGAAAAAAAGGATTAAAGCTTATCCCATCGCAACGTTCCACGCCGCGTTCCGCGTCGGAAAACCCAAGAATCGCCTACCTGAAACCTTTCAGGATTGAACCGGTTCGCGTTACGTCTTCCATACTCGCCGCCTCGAATACTCCTTCGTTCCTGCTTCAGCTCGAACTTTCATGGGAACCACGAATTCAACCCGTTTTTGCTTATCTGAAACTAAACGAGGCTGATTTCTTCGGCGCAAACGGTCTGAAAATTTCCGACCCCGCTCCGCTCGTTCTGCCGCGGCAGGAACATGAGATTCTTATCGGAAAAACAGATTTCCGAGCGCTATGCGACGTCGCGCTTCCCATAAACGCATTTCCGAACGACGCTCGATCCATGAATCTGCGCGGTTCTCTCTCCGCGGTAGCCTGCGGAGCTAAAAAAGATTTCACTTTTACCAACCTGGAAAAAAAACTCAATCAGAAATTCTCTCCCGAAATCAGGAGAACCGCCGCAGTACTTGTCATGATGTCGGACCTGCGTTCTGAAACGATCCAAAAGGAAGAAAAAACCGCCTATTCTCTGATAGCAAGTCTGCGTTATCGTTACGAAGAGTCCCACGAAGCGATGGAATCTCATCGAACATGGATTTACGAAAACGACGCCGTACTCAAGGGACCCGAAGGGAAAGAGATCCGATCGTCGCACTCTGAACTTCTGAGACAAACGCCAAATGAAATTGCCGTCGAAATTCATTTTTCCATCTCCAAAGATCTGCTTGACGACTTGAGCGAATGGAAACTTATTTTCCCACGTCCCGCGGGAATTTATGAAGTGGAATATCCGTTTGAGCTGCAAAATATCCCCATTCCATGAGTAATTAAGCTGAAAACCTGTTTCCAAAATCACTTTTAACTGAAAAAAATGAAAATTATTCTCGTTTCTCCACGCGGCTTTTGCGCCGGCGTAAATCGCGCGATCTCTGCTCTTCGCAAAGCCCGAGAGCTTTACGGCGTCCCTTTTTACGTTTTTCACGAAATTGTCCACAACACGTGGGTCGTTCGGGATTTCCAGAATTGCGGTATCCGATTCGTCAATTCCATCGAAGACGTCCCGAATGGTTCCAGACTTATGTTTTCCGCGCATGGCGTTTCGCCCAAAATCCGTAAACGCTGCGCAGAAAAGCAGATTCAGGTCGTCGACGCCACCTGTCCGCTCGTAACGCGACTCCATACGCAGGCGATACGTCTGGCAAAAGACGGATTCCAAATCATTCTCATCGGTCATTCAAATCATGACGAAATTGTCGGTATCGTGGAAGAAGCCCCGGAAGTAACGCATGTCGTCTGCTCGGTCGAGGAAGCTGAAAATTTATCCCTTGATCCCTCGGTTCCTTTGGCCTACCTTACCCAAACGACGCTTTCCGCCGCGGAAGCCCAAAAAATTATCGATACTCTCAAACGCCGATTTCCTCATCTTCGGGAACCTCAAACCGGGTGCATCTGCTTTGCCACGCAGAATCGTCAGAATGCAGTCCGGGAAGTCGTTCCCAAAGTAGATTCCGTAGTGATTGTCGGAAGTCCAAACAGCTCCAACAGCCAGCGGTTACGCGAGCTGGCGGTCGGAAGAAATTTACCCGCTTTTCTGGTGGACGGGCCCGACGACGTCGATCTTAATTCCTTCACAAGCCAACAGACGATACTCGTTTCCGCCGGGGCCAGCGCGCCGGAATGCGTGGTTCAGAAAGTCGTAGAAAAAATTCAGACGCATTTCAACGCCGATGTGGAAGAAAGAGAAGTCGTTCAGGAATCCATCCAATTTCGTCTTCCGTTACTTTAAATACCAACTTGTCGATTTTCTACAGGAAAATTCCACTTCCAGACCCCTGAACTCAACGCTCATTTCCAGAGGAGCCTAATAAGCCGTTTCTGTCGCCGATAGGAAATGAAACGATTTTCTTGAATATTCCTCAATTGATGCCCTGAAAATGCCGAAATCACTAAAAAGACTTTCAGACTGTCCAGGTATTTTAAATACTGTGCAGCTGAAATCAGAGGAACTCCGAATCCGTTCCAGCGCCCGTCAGAAAGGGAGGTCCGGATGCGGCGCGGAGTCTGTCCGTTTCGGGAACGTTCTTCCTGTGGAGAACAGTTTTCAGAGAATAAAGGATTAAGGTTTTTTTATGTTGCGTCATCTTCCAGTATTCCTGCTGGCGGCGGCTCTTTTTGCGTTTTTTGCGAGCGACGTCTCCGCCCAGCGTGTCCGACGCGGAATTGGAATGTTTGGACCGGTCGCTTCCGGAACGGCGGGGAATTATGCGCCTGCGTATAATGAGACTTGGGGAAAGAACTACAATACCCAGGATTGGAACCGCCTCTATCACTATCCCTACATTTACTATCCGCAGAACTTCTATCCGGCCGAGTATTACCGTAGCGCCGACAATATGTACTACCGCTATCCGCCGGAAATGCGCATTCCCATTTACGATAAGAAAAACTTCAACTATTACGCGGAACCGAAACCCTATCACGGCGGTTTCCATTACATTATGGATATTTTCTAATACAGATCCGTAATGCGCCGGTTAAAAGCAAAACGAAGAGGAGTTCTCTTCGTTTTACTTTTTTAAACAAAATTTATTTTCTGCCGAACGCTTCTGATTTACTCTGAATCCCCTGCTTTTTCACCCTTCACATACCAACGAAGATAAGCGTCGAGAAATCCCTGAATATTGCCGTCGAGAACAGAGTGAAAATTCCCCATATAGTATCCCGTTCGCGCGTCTTTCACCCTCTGGTCCGGATGGAGGAAATAGTTTCGAATCTGAGAACAGAATCCGACCTTAGCCTTGTCGCTGTATTTATCGGCCTGCGCCTGCTCGCGGCGTTCCTCTTCGATTCGGGCGAGACGCGCGCGCAAAAGTTTCATCGCCATTGCTCGATTCTGGTGCTGCGATCGTTCGTTTTGGCACTGAACCACCACACCGGTCGGAATATGCGTCAGACGAATCGCGCTTGACGTTTTATTCACATGCTGACCGCCCGCTCCGCTGGCGCGGAAAACATCTTCTCGAATATCTTTGTCCTGAATATCAATTTCAATCGTCCCGTCGACGTCCGGGTCCACGTCCACGGCCGCAAAACTCGTCTGACGTTTCCCCTCGGAATTAAACGGTGAAATTCGCACAAGGCGGTGCATTCCCGCTTCACCCTTTAAATAACCGTAAGCCAACGGACCTCGAATCGCTATCGACGCGCTGTTAATTCCCGCTTCGTCATTGTCGAGACGATCGAGAATCTCCACTTTGTAGCCCGACGCCTGACCCCAGTTAATATACATTCTCAAAAGCATATCCGCCCAGTCGTTCGCGTCCGTTCCGCCGTCTCGGGCATTAATCGTCAAAAGAGCGTCGCAGTTATCGTTAGGACCGCTCAAAAGCGTGAACAACTCAAGATGTTCAAGATCCTTTTCAAGACTTTCAAGCGCACCGGGTATCTCCTCTGCGAACATCGGATCCTCATCCGACATCTCGATCATCGTTTCAAGATCATCCAATCGGGTCTGCGCGTCGTTAAGCTGCTTCAATACGGATTTCAACTCTTTCAGTTCCTTGACCACCGTATTGGTTTTATCCGGATTGTTCCAGAAATTAGGATCCTCGACCATCTGAAGTTCTATCGCTTTGGCCCGCGCCGTCTTTTCATCATATTTAAGAGAGTCTTTCAAAAGTCCAAGTCGGGTATGGATCAGTTTTACTCGATCGAGAATTTCTTTTTCCATGCTTAAATCCGTATGAATAACGTTGATATGGAAATAATCGTTTCATTCGGCTCGCAAAGACCAAATGAACAAACGAACAAAATACCGCGGAGATATCCGCAATTTCCTTTTTGCATATTTTAGCACAAATCAGAAATTTTGGTAGTAGGGTGAGAAAAAAATTTAAACTCGATTCCCAAACCTTTCTTCATATGGACAGATTTTTATTCCTCTTGAAATTTCAAGGTAATTTCAATGAAAAAACGGTCGGTTAATCAATTTTAAGCGTCTTTTCAAAAGAATGCAGGACTTTTTAAAACCTGAAACATCAAAAAACAAACGCCTGGAAAGAAATTTTTGAAAATCTCTTTTTTATCTGGTTTCAGACAGGAAATTTTTCAGAATCGGAACCATTTCTTCCCATTTCTCTTCCACAATATAATGACCGGCGTCATGGAAAGGATATGTCCGCGCTTCAGGAAAGAACTCCTGGAAACGGCGCATAAACGCCGACGTGAAACACCAATCGCGCATACCCCACATTAGACAAACGGGATATTCGCGAAATTGGGCAAGGTTCCGTTCCGTTTCGCAAAGCGTTTCCCAGCTGCGGTCACGACGCGACATTGGAATATCGCGGACAAATTCACAGGTTGCCAAACGATTCCGCCAGGTATCGTAAGGAGCCAAAAGTCCAGACTTCACCGTTTCTGAAAGAGACTTTTCCACGGCCATAAACGTCGCCGCTCTTGCAAAAAGATTGAACCCCTGAATCCCCAAACGCCCTAAATATGGAATACGGCAAACGTTAATGCGCAATGGAATTCGGTTAAAACGAAACGCGCCCGTATTACAGAGAGCAAATCGCGCAAAACGAGCGGGCAGCCGTCCAGCCGTCCCCATCCCAATAGCGCCGCCCCAGTCGTGCGCCAAAAGAGTAATTTCACTTAAATCCAACTTTTCAATCAGATTTTTCAAGTCGCGAATACGTTGGTCCAGCGTAAAAGAGTATTCCGAAAGCAGAGGCCGGGCGGAAAGACCGCAGCCGATATGGTCCGGAACGACGATGCGGTATTCATTACTTAATGCCAAAATCAAATTACGCCAGTAAAAAGACCAGGTCGGATTCCCATGAACCATTAAAATCACCGGAGCGGAACGCGGTCCTTCGTCGAGATAATGATACTGGTGCCCTTCCGGGGTTTCAAGAAAATGCGATTCAAACGGATAAAGAATACGCCAGTCTTTCATTTTTTTCTCCAACAAAAATACGCAGATAAGTCTGCGTATTTTGCGTTTCAAAGGATCATGATTCCGCTCAAATTAACGATATTCTACGCGCCTTAAAATAAAGCGAGAGCCTCCGATTCCGTAGCGCAAATCGTAAAAATACGATCCAGATTCATCATGGTAAAAAGTCCGCGAATATCCGGCGTAATGCAGCAAAGCTTAAGAACGCCCTGACGAATCGCCACCTTTTTGTAGAGCATAATCAACTTACCTAACGCGGCGCTGGACAGGAAACCAACGTTCGAAAAATTGAGAAGGATCTTATCATAGCCTTTCTGCTCCACCAATGCGAAGAGTTCGATCCCCAATTCATAAATATTAATGTCGTCCACAATTCGCCTGTCAAGCAGATGAACAACGCAAATATCATTAACTATTTTAGTGGAAATATGTTGATGCTGAGGCTGAAGGTCAGACATAAAACGACTCCTTAAGAATTGATTACGGTAAATTTGATTTTTCGTCTGTTTCAGTCGGGAATTTGTCTTCCGTCTGCGAAGGAACGGAAAGCGCGTTATCGCCGCCGTCCGCCGTCTGTTCCATTTCTGCAGAAGAAAAAACTTCCGCCGAAACCGACTCAATCTCCGCAGAGAAAGAACCATCCCGCGGCAAATCCGATTCTGAACAAATACCGTCCGCCGGAAATTCAGACGCGGCTTCCGACCGCGCGGTTTCCTCAACCGAAACAGACAGATTTTCCGTCGCTTCCATCTGCGTATTCCGTTCCTCGCAAATTTCCGGCGGCGGACAAGAACGCTCCTTTTTCATCGTCACAACGTTTCCGCGTTCGTTAAAATCTACGGAAGTCATAAAAGAACGCATTAATTTAACGCCGCGCCCGCACGGGCGTTCCAGGAAATCATCGAGAGTGGGGTCCGGAAGATGGTCCGGATCAAACCCCGGACCTTCGTCAGAAATACGAGCAAGAAAAACCTGCGATGAAATCTCAAGATGAACTTTCACTCCAAGGCGGTTTTCGGACTGATTTCCATGACGGATCGCATTCACCAACGCTTCCTCAAAAGCCAGCTGAATCGCAAAAATATCTTTTTGAGGCCATTCGTAATCCTGAAGCTGAAGCAGTATTCCATCCAGAATAGCGTGCCCGGCTTCCGTTCGGCTCGGAATACAAAAATCTTTTTCCCAAAAACAATTGCCTGCGATAGTCATACGGTCCACCATTAACACCCTGATTATCTGAAAACAAGTATTGGAAAAACCGCCTTTCTTCCGCCGCTTTTCCCGACTGAATACGAAGTGAAAAAAGACGGCTCTTTTCGAAGAATCAGGATTAATCCATTTTCTTTTTCGGTAAAAAATCCTCAGATCTTGAATCAGTCGGCTGTTCTGTTCATCCGAAACAATACGGCGGAAGGCGTTTTCGCCGGATTTTCCGATTAAAAGAAATAATCGGTTTAAAAATCATAAAAACCCCAACGACTCGTTCCTCCGCAATCCCAGAAGAAAATCCCAAATCAAAATCAATTCAGGATCCAGATAATTAATAGCGACTGAAAAATTAAACGGCATGAGGAAAAATCCCCATGCCGACTTGGATTCAGGCAATTTTTCCAGTCTTTTTCAGATAAGCAATAACGTCGTCGGCAAGCTCCTCCGCAGATTTTTCCGCCCCTTTCAGGATAATTTCCGCGTTAAGAGGCACTTCGTAGGGATCGTCGATACCGGTAAAGCCCTTGATTTCACCGGCGCGCGCCTTTTTATACATCCCCTTCGGATCGCGCTGTTCGCAGACTTCCAGCGGCGTATCTACGAAAATTTCAACAAAATCGCCCTCCGCGCTCTTTGCGCGAACGCGGTCGCGGTCAACACGGTACGGACTGATGAACGCGGTAATAGCCAAAATACCGGCGTTAGCGAACAAATTCGCAACGGCGCCGATACGGCGAATATTTTCTTCACGGTCCTGAGCGGAAAAACCAAGTCCGAAACGTTTGGCAAATTCTTCTCCGTGAACGTCCAGAAGCATTTTCGGAGCGGCGTTCAATCCATGACGAACGTTGTCGCCGTCAAGAACTACGCTATGGACGCCCATCTGATTCAATTTATGGTCAAGAACATTCGCAATCGTACTTTTACCGCAGGCGCTCAAGCCGGTAAACCAAAGGATACCGCCTTTATTCCCGTTAAGCTTTTCACGGTCTGCGCGGGAGACAGAGTTTTCATGCCAAACGACTTCGACTTTTTCTTCAAGTGCCATGTTTTTCTCCAAATGATTAAATTATGAATGGTTTAACGCCATTACTTGAAAAAACTTCATACCCATTTACTCGTTATTCTTTTTTTCGGCAACAGGCTCTTTATTTTCTATAAAATTTTACCAAATTAACTAAATTTTGCGAGGGGGGACCTCAAACTTTAACGCATAGACAAAATAGACAAATACGTTTCAAAAAAAGGAACCAAACGTGTTTTTTAAAGTTCACGTTTTTCATGAAAAATTTTAACTTTTTTGTAAAATTTTATTAAAAAATGTTTTTTTTGCAAAATCACTCTTTACTAAATCCTGAAAATTTGTAAAAATGCCTCCAATTAGAATAATAACTCGATGAAATTCGAGGCGGCGTCCCAAATTCAAGAGAAAAAGCGTACGGCGCCCGTCGTTTTGTTTAAGGAGTAAAATAGAATGAAATCCAAATGGATGACTGCTTTCGTGGCCGCTGCCTGCGGTTTGATTTGCGCTATTTCAGTCATTGCCCAGCAGGGGGCGGAAACTGCAAAGAAACCAGCCTTACGTCCCGCTTCGGTCGGTCTGGTCGATATCGGATACATCATGTCGCAGAATGCGAACATTGACACGCAAATGGCGGCTCTGAATGAAAAATACTCGAAACTTCTCCAGGAAAGCATGAAAGAACGTCAGGAAATCGTAAAAATGCGCGAACTCCTGACTACCTACGAACGAAATTCCGACAAATATCGCGAAACCGAACAGCAAATGCTTGCTCGAACCGGCGAACTGGAATCCAAACAGCTCATGCTCGTTAAACAGGCCACGGAAGAACGCGTCCGCGTCTTCAACAATATTTATTCGACAATTCTCGCTCAGGCGCAACGCGTCGGATCGCACTTTGGAATGTCGATCATCTTAAACTACGACCGTTCAAAACTTCTGGAAGAAGTCCCGCTTCTGACTAACCCTCAGCAGTACGAAGCGTTTTTTGCGCAGTATGCGCAAGCAGTCGGAACCCGTTCTGTCGTCTGGGCAAATGACCGCGCAGTCGATCTGACGAACCTTATCCTGACCGAGATCCAAAAAGCGGATCCCTCTTCTATCCGTAAAACCAATACTACGGTAAAGGCGCAGAACGCCCCCGCTAACGCCGCCGTGGGTTCAAAAGCCGCCGCGCAGTGATCGTTTTCCCTTTTTAAGGCGGACTGAACATTCCCATTTCCTCCCCCCGTTCTCTAAGGGATGGGGGGTATTTCGTACCTGCTGTTTAAACGTCCTTCAACCATGATTTATCCTGGATTTCAAAGAACTCTCGCCGCTCCCGTCTCCGTTCATGGAATAGGATACTGGACCGATCGGGACATAACGGTAACATTCATGCCGGCCGACCCAAATTTCGGACTGCGTTTCATTCGGGAAGACCTGCCTGGAAAACCGGAGATACCGGTTCAGCCGGAAAACAGAATCGCGATTCCGCGAAGAACTTCTCTGGAAAAAAACGGAGCAAGGGTTGAAATGGTTGAACACGTTCTTTCCGCACTAAAAGGAATGAACGTCGATAATTGCGAAATTCGCGTTACCGCCGCGGAAATGCCGGGATTGGACGGAAGCTCCGCCGAATTCGTCAAAGCGTTTGATCGAGTCGGTTACGAGGAACAGAACGCTCCGATTAAAAAATGGAACGTTCGCGAAGCGTTCACGCAGAAAGATCCGGACCCGACGCGAATAAGATTCGTCTCGGTCGCGCCGGCGGAAGAACTGCAAATTTCTTTTGACGTCCGATACGGAGAAAAAAGTCCAATCGGAAATCAGACGGCTCAAATTACTCTTTCTCCCGAGGTTTACCGCAATGAAATCGCTCCGTGCAGAACGTTCAGGACGCGCCAGGAAGCCGACGCCATACTCAG
>CAZWOV010000031.1:0-6404 GCA_964635645.1 uncultured Planctomycetaceae bacterium
GACCATACCGAGCAGAACCGTTTCCGTCAGACGGCCGGAATAGCCAAACGCGCAGGGCGTAGCGTCCGGACGATTCTCTTTACAGGCGCGAATCCATTCGGCATGATGTCCAATCGATGGAGCTATCCACGGCTCCGGACGTTTGAAATCGGCGAATTTCTCTTCCGGCAGAAGACGGTGCATTCCGTAATCGGCAAGAATCATGCCTTCGCTTCCGACAAAAAGATTTCCCGCGCCCGGCGCATTCTTGATTCCTTTTTCTTCCAGAATCGGCGGCAACTCGCCGTTCCTCCAGGTAAGATGAACGGGAGGAAGATCACCGCGCGCCGGAAAATCATACTCGACCCGCAGTTTACCCACGACGCCTTCCGGATCGCGGTGTGCGCCGAAAGCTTCAACCGTCGTGCAGTCGCGAAGTTTCAGAGCCCAGAACGGCAAATCCATGTGATGACAACCGAAATCTCCAAGCAGTCCGTTCCCAAACGCCCAGTAACGCCGCCATTCTCCGGGACAGTAATCCGGACTGTACGGCCTTTCCTGCGCCGGACCAAGCCACAAATCCCAATTCAAATAATCCGGAACAGGCGGCGTATTGGTCGGACGACCGGTTTTAGCGGGACGATCGTGTCCGAACCAGGTGTGAACTTCACGAATCTCTCCGATTGCGCCGGACTGAACCAGCTCGACAACGCGACGGTAATTATCGCCGGCATGAATCTGCGTTCCCATTTGCGTTACGACTTTTTTCTCCTCCGCAAGATTCTGAAGAAAGCGCGTCTCGAAGACGTTATGCGCCAAAGGCTTTTCGCAATAACAATGCTTACCCATACGCATGGCCATCGCGGCGCAAACGGCGTGCGTATGGTCCGGCGTAGAAACGACGACCGCGTCGATAGACGATTCCATTGTTTCCAGCATCTTACGAAAATCGGCGAACGTTCTGGCGTTCGGAACGCGCTTCGACGCCTGAGCGAGATAGTTGGAATTCACATCGCATAAAGCGACGACGTTTTCTCCAATGACGCCAGACAAATTAGCCGAGCCGCGATTGCACGGACCGATTACGGCTACGTTCAGTTTGTTGGAAGGCGCGAAATCGGAAGAAAAAGCCGGAATGGCAACGCCGACGGCCGCCAAAGCCGCGGAATTACGAAGGAATGCACGGCGGGATAACGAATACTTTTTCATGGAGGGTTCCTTTAAATAAAGAATTAACGTGTTTTGAAAACAGAAATTCACCTGATTTCTGTTATTTTACCGCAACAGAATAAAAAATTCAAGGGGGGGCAAAAAAAGACGCTTCCTGTAAAAGAAAGCGTCTTTGAGTATCGGTAAATACCAGACTCGATATTAACGGGCCAGGAATTCGACCACAAGGTCAATCTCGATCGGCAGGGTGAAGTCGGAGGCCATCGGCATGGAAGTCACGGTGATGGCAAGCTTTTCTTCATCAACGACAAGCCACGCGTTGGCGCAGGCGCCTTTCATCTCTTCAAAAATCGCTTTGTACATTTCCTGAAGTTTTTCGTTTTTCTTCACGGAAATGACGTCGCCAGGACGAACGGAGAAAGAAGCGCTGGTCGTCGGAACGCCGTTAACCAGGAAATGACGATGCGCGACGCCCTGACGAGCCTGAGGACGGGTCTTGGCCAGACCGGCGCGGCGAATCACGTTGTCAAGACGGCGTTCGCAGAGAACCTTGAGGTTTTCGCCGGTATTGCCCTGCTGACGTTTGGAAATCGCGTAAAGTTTACGAAGCTGACGTTCGCTGACGCCGTAAGCGTATTTGATCGCCTGTTTGGCGGCAAGAGACTGACCGTAAACGGATTTGCGTCCGCGGGGACGAGCCATACCCGGAGCAAAAGGACGTTTGGCGGTAGCGCGAACCGCGCCGGCGCTTTCGAAAATGTCCATACGCGCTTCGCCTTCGGCGGTTTTCATCACAAAACGACGATTAATACGAGCTTTTGGGCCAACATAATGAGCCATCTCAGGTTCCTTTCGTAAACTTTTGAAAATTATCTTTGCTCTTTAATCCTGAAACGCGGCGTATGACCGCGGGAGGTTTCAGGCGACTCTGCCCCCTTGCCGTGACGTGGCAAAGGTGGAGAAAACCGACGAGGTTTTCATTTGTTTCCGGCAAAATCAAACGAGAGTCCATATTTTAACAGTTTTTTGAATTTTGTCAAGGAGGAGACCGGGAATCTTCATTAAAATTCTCTTTCCGCGTTTTTTTGCATTCCCCGGCCTTGACTTAACTCCCGCTTTGAGTAAAATATGCGTTAGATTTTCTGTTTTTTCCAGTAACCAACCGGCAGTAAAGGAGCAAAAATGGATTACTGCAAAATTATCCCGTGTCTCGACACGAAAAACGGACGTTTAGTCAAAGGCGTTAATTTCGTCGAACTCAAGGAAGTCGGCGATCCGGCTGAAAGCGCGGCGGCCTACGACGCGGCGGGAGCCGACGAACTCGTGTTTCTCGACGTTACCGCGACGGTCGAAAATCGCGGAACTCTCATCGAAGCCGTGAAACGCACCGTCGCCCGCATCAATATTCCTCTCACCGTCGGCGGAGGAATCCGAACGACCGACGACGTCAAAGAAATGCTGGATCTGGGCGTTTCCAAAATTTCCATGAACTCCGCCGCCGTCCGAAATCCGCAGGTAGTCGCCGACGCCGCGAAACTGTTCGGTTCGGAAAAAATCACCGTCGCCATCGACACGCGCAAAAACGCCGGACTTCCCTCCGGATTTGAAGTTATCGTCGCAGGCGGCACCAGGGGTACGGGAATCGACGCCGTCGAATGGGCCAAAAAAGTTGAAGATCTGGGAGCAGGAGCCATTCTGCCAACCAGCATGGACGCCGACGGTATGCAGACCGGATACGATATTCCGATGACCCGCGCGATTGCCGACGCGGTAAAAATTCCTATCATCGCGTCCGGAGGAGCCGGAAAACTCGAGCATCTCTACGAAGCCGTCGCCGACGGCCACGCCGACGCCGTCCTCGTCGCCTCCATCGCCCACTTTGGAATTTTCACCATTCAGCAGATGAAAGATTACCTCGCGTCCAAAGGAATCCCCGTCTCCGGGAAGAAAAACTGACGTTCATTGAGACTGTCGATCGTCGCGCATCCTGAATAAAACGGGAAGCGCGGCGATTTCGCCTTCCAATCTGCAAAGCGTTCTGAAATACTTTTAACTTTTCTATTTTTCCGCCAATTTTATCAAAGCGCTGCGATCTGCCTTCCGATCCATTTTACTTTATCAAAAAAATCCGCTCAATCCTCAAAAAAAAAAAAAAAAAAAAAACAGAAAAGTTTCAGATTTTTCGTTGACAAAACAGAACGTCGGAGTAGAATTTAGATTATTGAGTTGGGGGAGAATGATTTACTTTCTCCTGCGCTGAATTGGAGTTCATCAGCGTTTTTGGATACGTTTTGCCAAAACCAATGGCAACAGATTTTTATAGATGGAAGCGCTTTTAACTTCCAGTATTATTTCCACAGAAAAGAGAAAGAGATTTCCAATGAAAAAGAACGTATTTCATACTCTTCTGGCCTCTCTTATGCTCGTCGGAGTCGGCGGAAACGCCAACGGCGCGGACTTCACGATCGCCGCGGGCGAAGACGTTTCCTATTCGTCGCTCACAGATTTCAACCAAACTTCCAACATAACAGGTCCCGGCGCCGACGAGGAAAAAGGCGTTTTCCGTATGGATATCTCGGACGATCAATTCAGCGGCGTTCGCTACAAAGGCAAAATCACCGGAAACCTGGACCTTTACTACACAGGGACTGGCAACTGGCGAATGTACGGCGTTAACGACTATACGGGCGACACGTACGTCCAGTCCAGGGCAAGCGTCTACCTTACCACCGGTAAGGAATTGGGAACCGGAACAATTTACTGGCAGGGCAACGGCGGACATATTGTCAACGAAGGAAACGAAGGATTCCGCGCTACGGTTCTTGACAATAACGTCGTGCTTGCAACCGGGAAGCATGTCTTTCGCTGCGGCTGGAATATCGATAACAATCCCGCTTCTTTCACATTGAACGGCGTTATCTCCGGCGAAGGCGCCTTAAGTTTTAACGAAGGCGAGTTTACACCCGGTACGTTCGTCATTAACGGGGCCAACACGTACTCGGGCGGAACGTTGCTGCGGGGGTCCTATAACGGCAACGCTATCAATCCCTATGCGACTTATGTTCTGGGAAACAGTTCCGCATTCGGGACCGGAACCGTCACTGCGGAAGGATGCTGCGTCATCGACGTCTCCAACATCTCTGAATTCTCCAACAACATAATTGCCAAAGAATTTCAGAATTTCAAACAAAACGTCGTCAAAAACACAGGCTCAGGCGCCGTTACCCTGAAATCCAATACCATCGACGTTCAATCCGGTACGCTCGAAATTCAGAATACCGGTTCCGGCTCCATCTCATTGGTAAATTCCAACTCTTCCATTACAGTTAAAGGAACCCTTGGACTCAAGAACACCGGCGCCGGTTCCATCACGCTGGGAAATTCAAGCTCCCCCATTAAAATTTCAGGAACGATTGGACTCCAAAACACCGGAACCGGTTTCGTCAGCGTCGGCGCCTCAAACTCCTACGTGTCAATCCAGGGAAACGGAACTCTCGCTTTCAACAGTTCCGGAACCGCGTATCTGACCGATTTATCGTCAATATCTATTACCGGTCCGTCAACGGAAGGGGAAAAAGCGGCGATTCACTACAATTCCACCACCTGGGGGGGCAGTTGCAACAACAAATTTTCCGGTAATCTGGATTTATTTATCGAGCAGGCAACCCGGTTTTTCAACGCCGAAAGCGATTTCACCGCAACTATTACTACCAATCAGAATATCTACCTGAAAACAGGACGCGAACTTGGTTTCAAAAAGGAAAATACCATTATCTTTAACGGCGGTCAGCTCGTAAATCAGGGCGTCAACGAACAGGCCAGCGTCTCCGTTATCCCTAACGATATCGTCCTGAATAATACCATCACCATGCGCGCAGGTTGGAACTCTACGAAGTATGAAGGAGGCGATAAATCTTCCATCACGCTTACCGGCGACATTTCCGGCGTCGGCGGGATTAATTTTAACAACGAGACGAACGCCGGAGCAATCTACCTTCGCGGGAATAACACTTTCTCCGGAAACGTCTATATCGCCTACGGCTATAACGCCGCCGAATCCGCCAATCACCGCGCCTGGTTCGGTATCGGCAGCGACTCAGCCTTCGGAACCGGCGTGATTACGGTAAACACGTACGTTCCAACCACCGTTTTTGATTTTGAAACGGCAACCGGCGCCAAAACGTTAAACAACGATATCGTCGTCTCCCAAAATACCCTTCAATTCAGAAACAGCGGAGGAAACGACGCCGTAATTACGGGAGATATTTCCGGCAATACCGCTCTCCCAATCCAGATCGGTTCTGCGACGGCAAGCGAGAACAACGGCAAAATTTTCTTCAACGGTTCCACGGAAAAAGCCATGACGGTCAATTCCGGCGCGACTCTCGGAGGTACGGGATCTATCGGTTCGCTCACGATTAACGACGACGCTTCCCTTTATCTTTCCTCCGCCATGAATTACGGTTCGCCTCTGACCATGTCGAGCCTGACGCTTGACGGCGACCTTGCCTTTGAGCTGGACGAGACGGCCGGACTGGACAAAATTCTTCTGGATTCAAAATCCACGATCCTCGGCGACGACTTTGCGATCACGATCGCCTACGACGGCGACGCCTCGCAGATCAGTGTGGACGAGATTACCGTCGCAAGCTTCGGTTCCGGCGTGGAGCTTGAGAACCTGGCGGCAAGCCTTTCGCTTTCGGGTGGGCTCGACAGTTGGACTCCCTTAATGAGCAACGGCGTTTTGACTCTCGCAAGCGCGAGCGCCGTTCCGGAACCGGGAACATGGACGCTGATTCTTCTGGCCTTGCCGACGGTTTACTTCTTCAGAAGAAGTAGAAAACAGGCCTGATTTTTTATTCCGCGTCGAAACGTCAAAGGGGAGGGGACTCCCCTTTTCTTTTTAAAGATTAACCTTTAAAAATTAAAAATAAATCCATTCTTTTCAACACAGTCCCCCTCGATTCAGTAATCGAAAAGATCTCTTCATTTCAACAAAAAAACCAATAAAACTTCCCTCCCCCCCTTGAAAATAGATAAAATACAGAGATAATTACGATAGATTTATCTACTTAAACCTTTTTCCAGGAACAAAATATGCGTAGATTTTCTCTTTACTTATCGGGCGTTTTCCTCGGACTAACCCTTTGGGGAGTTTCACTGAACGCAGACGCCCCGCAGGAGTCCCCCGCGCCAGCCCCAGCGCCGAATCAAACGGAAGAACAGAAGGCGCAGAAACAGGAGTCCCCCGCGCC
>CAZWOV010000031.1:6504-13857 GCA_964635645.1 uncultured Planctomycetaceae bacterium
CAGCGCCGAATCAAACGGAAGAACAGAAGGCGCAGAAACAGGAGTCCCCCGCGCCAGCCTCAGCGCCGAATCAAACGGAAGAACAGAAGGCGCAGAAACAGGAGTCCCCCGCGCCAGCCTCAGCGCCGAATCAAACGGAAGAACAGGCAAAAAAGCAGGAAGAGAACGTCAAAATCTTAAGTACGATCGAAATAAAATCCAGGCCGTTTGAGATGAATGTGGAAGCGTCCGGAATCGTCTGGTCCAAACAGGCGGATGTTTTCACTCTTCAACCCAAAGTGTGGGAAGTATTCCGGATTGAAAAAGTCGTTCCTCACGGAACCCGCGTGAAAAAAGGGGATTTAATCATTAAATTTGAAAGCGAACCGTACCAGCGTGAACTTGAATTAAGGAAACTGGATACGGAACTGGCTGAAATTGCTCATCAGAAATCGGTTCTTCAGCGCAAGGTCGCCGACGTTACGTTTGAAATCACGATGAAACAGGTCGCGCGTAAAAAGGACGACCGTAATTTCAAGTATTCGCACAATAAAAAATACGACCCGGACATTACCGCGAACGCCGCGGCGTTAAAACTTGAGCGGGCAATTCAAAATTATCGCAATCAGAAAGCGGAACTCGATCAACTTTCCAAAATGTACGAAGCGGACGACCTGTGCGACGCCACGGAAGAAATTGTTCTCCAACGTCAGAAACTCGCGGTCCAGGGCGCGGAACACGAAATGAATCTTGCCAAGGCGCAGAATATCTGGAGCGCCAAAATGCTCCTTCCCCACTTCGAGGAAGAACTCGACGACGAATACCGCAAAGACATGGCCTCCATTGAAGCCGAGATTGCGGGTCTTGAACTGACGCGCCGTTTAATCGAACTGGAACGGCGGAAAATCGATCACCTTCACCAGACGGCTTTGAAAAAATTTCAGGATTTCCAGAATGACGCCCAATGGCTGGAAATTCACGCGAGCGAAGACGGACTCGTTCTTTACGGCGCGATGGAAAACGGCGACTGGACGAATTATTCCAAAAACGCGGCGATTCTGAAGCCGGGCAAAACGGTCGGCAACGGAACCGCTCTATTCACGCTCGTCGATCCAACGTCGATTTACGTAAAGCTTTCAATTCCAGAGAGCCAGTTCTCAAGAGCGTCGGTCAATCAAAAAGGATATTTTGTCATGAACACGTATCCGGATTTTGAAATTCCAATAACCGTAACGGAACTGGACCAGCTTGTTTCCGGCCCGACGTTTGAAGGAAAAGCCCTGCTCGACGTACCGGCAAACGTGAACGTTCATCCGGGACTCCGCGGCAAGGCCGTCGTTGCCGCCGTTCGCAAAACCAACGCGATTCTGATTCCCGAAACGGCGCTGAAACGGGATGAAAATCTGAAACGCTACGTCTTCGTTACGGACGCAGACGGTAAAAATCCCGTTCGCCGTTACGTAAAAACAGGTTTTAAGCAGGGGACAAACGTAGAGATACGCGACGGTCTGGACGTCGGAATGAAAATTGTTGAAAAAGCAGACGAGGCGGAGTAATGCGCAAGAATACTCCTCCGCTCCCAAACAGAATCTTTCGTCTCAGGAACGTAATTGCCGTTCTCATATACCTGTCGCTTTATCCGCAAATGGATTTTCCGCGGCCCGCGTTCTTTCCAACGGGTCCGGCAATCGTTCAGGCCGAAGAAACAGGAAACGACGCGGAACGACAATCCGCGCGGATGAAAAAAAACGACAATCCGCTCTCTTTCGTCGCGCAACCGCCTGAAATAGAGCCGGTAAAAATCGAAGATATCGACGCCGCCGTTTTGCGCGGTATTCAGTTTATTCTGAAAAATCAGAATCGCGACGGCTCCTGGGGACTTCCTCGAAACACAAAGAAGCTGAACATTTACGCGCCCGGTACCGCCCATAACGGCTATCGCGCCGGAACCACGGCCCTCGTATTGGAATCGTTGCTGAGAACGGAAAAGTTTCTCCAGGAAAACCCGGAAACTTCTCGGGAGCTGAAAGACCTGCTCCCGAAAATCTCCGCGGCCGCAGACCGTTGCGAAGAGTGGATGCTGACACGAATGTTCGAGCTGAAACGCAGTTCGCCGGACGTTCTGTACAATAACTGGGGCCATGCGTACGGAATGACGGCGTATCGGATGATGTTTGAGCGAAACTTACCGGCGGAAAAATTCACCGAAAAGGAACGGTCCGAACGTCTGGAAAAAATTCGCGAAGCCGTCCGTTACCAGCTCCACATGCTGGAAGAATGCGAGTGCCTGTCGGGCGGATGGTGCTACTACGACGGAATTTACGACCATCAGTTCTCATCCAAACGTCCAAACAGTTCCACGATCGGCTTCGTCACCGCCACGGTACTCGTCGGGATGGCCGACGGGCAGACGTGCGGCGTAGAAATGCCTCAAGACGTCATTAAACGCGCGAAAGATTCAATTGTGCGTCAAAGGCTTCCGAACGGCTCTTTCGCATACGGAGAATATCTGGTAAGATCTCCTGCGGAAATCAATATGCCGCCGGCAAGTCTCGGTCGTTCTCAGGCCTGCCACCTGGCTCTGGCTCTTTGGGGAGACTCTCAATACGCCACGCAGCAGACATACGAAGACTGGCTCAACCGGATGGTCGCGCGCATAGGGTGGCTGGACGTCGGAAAAAAACGACCGGTCCCCCATGAATCATGGTTCCAGGTCGCCGGTTATTTCTACTACTACGCGCACTATTACGCGGCAAGAGTCCTGGAACAGCTCGAAAAACCGGAAAGTCAGACGAAATTTGCGAATTACCTGTCCGCAATTCTTCTTGAAGTTCAGGAAAAAAATGGGACGTGGTGGGATTATCCCCTTTACGATTACCATCTCTACTACGGAACGGGAATGGCAATTTCCTCGCTTTTAAGGAATCGCGAATATCTCTCCCCGGACAAGTCGTCAAATTTCCAAAAAAACTGAAAATATCCTATTTTTAAACGAAAGTCCTGAAGGAAAATACTTTTTTTCAGGACTTTTTTCATAGCCGATCGTCAAATAACCACTTTAGGTATTTCAGGTAAAAAATCCCCAAAAAGGTTTTCATAAAATTTTAGAAAAGTCGGCTTGGGCCTCTTTACAGAAAAGTACGACATGATATAATAGATGAATAATTATTCTTGTTTTTCATCATCAGTTTTTGATAAAAGGAGCCTACTTATGGCAGACGTTAGCAAACTGGACTCACTGTTCTATCCGAAATCCATCGCGGTTATTGGAGCTTCTACAAAGCCGAAGACCTGCGGAAACGACATTTTGAAGAATCTTCTGGACACCTTCAAAGGCGGCCCGGTCTATCCGATCAATCCGAAAGCTCCGGATGTGCTTGGAGTCAAAGCCTACGCCTCCATTAAAGACGTTCCTGGCGACGTCGACCTTGCCGTCATCGTCGTTCCGAGCAAATTCGTTCTTCAGACCACGGAAGAATGCGCTGAAAAAGGCGTCAAAGCTCTCGTCTGCATTTCCGCCGGTTTCAAAGAAGTCGACGCCGCCGGAGCCGAACTTGAGAAACAGTTCGTCAACCTTGTGCGCGAAAAAGGCATGATCCTCGTCGGTCCGAACTGCCTTGGCGTCCTCAACGCGGAAAGCAACGCGCGAATGAACGCGACGTTCGCCGCCAAAACGCCTAAAGACGGCTCGCTCGCTTTTATCAGTCAGTCCGGCGCCCTCTGCACTTCCGTTCTCGACTTTGCCGAAGAACGCGACATGGGCTTCAGCAAATTCGTTTCTTTCGGAAATAAAGCCGACGTCAACGAAATCGATCTGCTCACCTATCTGGCCGACGACCCGAATACCAAAGTAATCGCAATGTATCTGGAATCCATCACCAACGGCGCGGAATTCCAGGCGATCGCCTCCAAAATTTTCTATGAAAAGAAAAAACCGATTCTGGTTCTGAAATCCGGTCGTTCCGCCGCAGGCGCGAAAGCCGTTTCCAGTCATACCGGTTCTCTTGCCGGCAACGACGCCGTTTATCAGGCTCTGCTCATGCAATCCGGCATTCAGCGCGTCGATACGATTGCCGAACTGTTCGACTATGCGGCGCTTTACTGCAATCAGCCGATGCCGCGCGGTAATCGTCTCGCCATCATCACGAACGCCGGAGGTCCCGGTATCATGGCGACGGACGCCGCGGAACGCTACGGTCTGACTCTGGCCGCCATCTCCGACGCGACGAAAGACGCGCTTCGCGAACAGCTTCCGGCCGCGGCTTCTCTCCGCAACCCGGTCGACGTCATCGGCGACGCGAAACACGACCGCTACGAAGCGGCATGCAAAGAAGTCTTCAAAGACGCCGGAGTCGATATGGGACTGGTCATCCTGACCCCGCAGTCCATGACCGATATTGACGAAATCGGCGCGATCATCCCCCAGGTCGCTAAAGATCTTAACATTCCGGTCGTCGCCAGTTTCATGGGCGCCGAAATGGTTACCAAAGGCGTGCAGAATCTGCGCGACGGCGGCGTTCCGAACTACAGTTTCCCGGAAGACGCAGTCCGCGCTCTCGGCGCCGCTTACGCTCTTTCGGAACAGGCCAAACTCACCGACCGCGAACCGGTTAAGGTTGAAGGCGCCGACAAAGCGAAATGCGCCAAGATTATTGCTGAAAAACTCGGCGACGCCGACAGTAAATATCTCGCCCAAGCCGAATGCCGCGAAATTTTCGCCTGCTACGGTCTGCCTCTTCTGAAAAGCGCCGTCGTCACCACGGCCGAAGACGCCGCTAAAACAGTCGGCGAATGGAATACCACGGTCGTCATGAAGGTTATGTCCGCCGACGTCAAACATAAATTCGACGCGGGAGGAGTTCTTCTTAACATCAAAGGCGCCGACAACGCCAAAGCCGGTTTCGAACAGATCTACGCCAACATCGCGAAAAACGTTCCGGGCGCCAAAATCGACAGCATCCTGATTGAAGAAATGGCGCCGAAAGGCACCGAAGTCATTCTCGGCTGCAATCGCGACCCGAAATTCGGTCCGTTGGTCATGTTCGGTATGGGTGGCACAACGGCTGAACTCATGAAAGACGTTCAGTTCCGTCTTGCTCCGACGAGCAAGTATTTCCTGCACAGCATGCTGGAAAATACGAAGGTCTACAAGTTGATGAACAACTACCGCGGCCTTGGCCAGCACGACTTGGCCGCGCTGGAAGACGCACTTACCCGTCTCTCCGTTCTGGTCGCCGAAAATCCGGAAATCGCCGAACTGGATATCAACCCGTTGATCGTTCATGCCGAAGGACTTGGCTGCTCCGTTGCCGACAGCCGTATCGTTCTGAAAAAAGTTGCTAAATAAACCGTAACGGATATTTAGTCGGACTCAAGGGCGCGAATATCGGATTCGCGCTCTTTTTATATTTAAAGACGCCCGAGAACGCCGCAAACTATCCCGATATTCAGAGGCGGTATTTTTCTTATCCTAAATCAACGCCCTCGAAGCGCAATCAAATACAGAAATCGCATCCAGTAAAATCCCGTCCGGAAGAAATTCCCCAGAAAGAATCGAACGCCGCGTCATTTCTCAATACCAACTAAAAAACGTTGCCGAAAAAGAACTTCGACAACGTTTGACATTTTCGCCGCTCGACATTACGCTACGCTAAAAATGCGCAGGATATTAGAATCAGTCGAAATCAAGTCCCGGATCGCCGCCTTTGTAGGTCGTCGCAAAGAAGTAAACGGCCGGGTCAACTTCTTCGTTAATACTGTGAACCGAGTTATCGACAAAGGAGTGAATCACAACGCCCATATGCTCTGAACTTGGTCCGTATTTGGTATCGTCGGAGTTCATTCCCGAACTTGAAAAACTGCTTGAAGACAACGAAGTCCATTCATAGGGATATTCTTCATAGTCGCGATCCAGGTTGGTCCACGGCGTATTGTCGGCATAAGACGCATCCGGTCCAAGCTGGTTGTTCTGATATCCCGGAGGCGCGTAAAAACTTGTGCCGCCGCTAGTTTGTTTAGTCGGTTCGCCAATACCACCGTCGGTGCAGTAAGTATAAACGCCGGAATCCTGTCCGACAACCCAACGGGCATAATTCTGTTCGTTAGATTCCGTCAAATGGAAGGTATGAGAAGTACCATCGGAGATTTCCCCCAGTTTTCTCCCTTTGTTGGCAAAAGGCGAAACGCCGTCGGCCGCCGCCTGTCCGCCGTTATAGCTGGAACCGCCGCTGTTGCTGCTCGCCCCCTGATACATGCCCATAGTAGACGCGACGACCGCTTTATAGTTGGAAATAGCCGGAGCGTATTTATCGGACCCGGTTTCATCAATCGTATCGTTCGTAGAAGTTCCCGGGCAACGGAAAGCGGGAATCACAACGGCGGCAACCTCGCGCATATCGTCATCGGTCTGACCGAGCGATTTACTGAGCTGTTTCTTAATCGATTTGTGATGAGCTTCCTGTTCGATGTACGGCAGGAGTTCGACGAACATACTGATACCGTCGTAATTATTACCGCCGGGAACGCGGCCCGCCGGAGGCAGATATTTTTTCGAACTTTCAAAGTTCAGGGCGGCCAAAGTGATGTTTTTAACATTGTTCTGGCACTGCATACGCATCGCAGTACGGCGAGCAACCTGAATGGCCGGCAAAAGCAAAGCCACCAACATACCGATGATGGCGATAACAACCAGAAGTTCAACCAGCGTAAAAGCTGATTTTTTGACGAGTTTTCTCATCATTCTGTCTCCTTAGTCAAAATTCCTGTCAGTAAACGGTTTGGCAAGGCAGCGCCCGTCCCACCCGTAGACGCTATTATGCACTACGCAGAAATTCCGGTTTGGTTCAAAAAAATGCCTGCCAAAGGATTGAATTTCAAAACAATAGTTTCAGACTATATTTAGTACTTATTATATCAGATTTTTCGTAAAATGTCAGCGGGGGGGTATCGATAAATCATCAAAAATCCCCCAAAAAATGGAAATTTCCCGCGTCCTTTCGAAAAAACTCATCCAATAATAAAAAGAGACAAAGATTTGCTCAAAATAAAAGAACAAATCTTTGTCTTAAAGAAAATTACCGGTCGTTTTCTTCATTCAGCGCGTGAGCGTCGTCGCCAAAAACGTGAACGTTTCCCGGAGTAATATAGACTTCCTGACCATTCTCAAGTCCCAGTTCAGAAAGCCGCGCGTGGGATATTTCCGCCGTCATCGGATCCCCGCTATGGGTTTCCAACTCCACGCGAACGCGCGCGCCCGCGGAATGGATACGGGTAACGACAGCGCGAAGATTAAAGCTGTTTGGAGTTTTCTCATGAGAAATCAACAGTTCGTGCGGGCGCACAAAGAGTTTCGCTTCCTCGGCGTCCTTCGGGGCG
>CAZWOV010000032.1:0-6394 GCA_964635645.1 uncultured Planctomycetaceae bacterium
GTCGCACATGGTCATGCCGAAAGCTCCGGCGTGGCAACTTCCGAAAGAAGTGATGTTTGCGGCTCCCATTCTATCCTGAATGGGTTGAGTATTTCCGGAACGAATAACGTCTTCGTCGTTTCCGCAGTAGACTCCGATGTCGTCGCCGCCGTCTTTTCCAGTCTCGTAGGACGAGGGATTCAGATACTTTTCGCCGATCAGATAGGTATTGGAGCTTCCGTCGCGAATCTCGCCGAAAGAGACGGTACTTTTGAAGAACGCGACGCCGGAACAGGTAATGGACTTAAGTTGCGATCTTCCGTTGGCAATGGTATTCGGCGACGAACCGTATCCGGCGGAATTCCAGTTGCCGGCGCTGGTATCGCCGCCGTTTCCCGCATAATCTATTTTTCCTGTTTCCGTAAATTTTGCGATATTATTGAGCGTGGCGCCCAGCGCGTACGGATATGTTTTGGCGGTACGGCGGGAGGGGCAGTTGAAAACTCCCACGACGGTTTCCGCGCAGGTTTTCGCTCCGTCCCTCTGCGTCTGGTCCGTTTCGATGGTTCCGTTCATTCCCAGTTGCCATATTGCCTGCTGTTCCATGAATGGAAGGAGCGAGAAGGCCCAGCCTCCCGGTTGCGTGGCGCCAAAACCCTGGTCCGCGTCGCCGACCCAGAACCCGTCCCAACCGCCGCTTGGCAAGGCTTTTGTCGTGGATTCATGGTTCAGCGAAGCGATTCCCATCTGTTTCAGATTGTTTGAGCACTGCATTTGGCGCGCCGCCTCGCGCGCCTGCTGAACTGCCGGAAGGAGCAGACCGACCAGCATACCGATGATGGCGATGACGACCAGGAGTTCTACGAGCGTGAAACCGCGGGAACGTTGCGAAATGTCTGAAGGTTTTTTTATGAAGGAAAATTTCATTTTCAAATTCAAAATCGTAGAAAATTTCATCGAAAGTCCCCTTTCTTTTGATAAAACTGGTAAAGCGCGTTAAATACGAAATGTCGCCGTTAAGGTTGGATGTTGAGCCGAATCTTTACGAGACGGGTTTTTTCGAGCCCTACGCCGGGCATGACTCCGGCGCAGTAAGAAATCAGAAATTCATTCTGGTTAAGAGCAAGGACCGCCGGGTAGCAGAACCACTGCGGAGGAGTCCCTTCCGATTGATCCAGAGTTGATTTCCAGAGGAAATTCATATTTTCGTCGAGAATGGCGACAGTCAGAGGATTGCGACCGTTTGGCGATTCATTCCAGACTGCGAGGAACCGCCGGGAATCCGGTATTGGACGAATGAGCATTGGAGAGCAGGGAGAGATGAATTGCGATGGACCGGGCGTATTCCACGTTTTGCCGCCGTCGGAGGATAAAGAAACGAACTGACTTCCGGAAGCGGTTCGGATGAACATGAAGAGCCGTCCGTCGTTCAGTTCGACGACGCCCGGTTCCTGAAAGACGAGTTTGGGGTCGGTTTTTTTAACAAATTCGCCTTGTTGAAACGTTTTTCCTCCATCGTTTGAGATAAAACAGACGGATTGGCCGGGCCAGAAATGCTGACCGTTGATTATCTCATGCCAACAGGCGGGAATGACGATAGAGCCGTCCCGAAGCTGAATGACGCGCGCGTTATTTACGACGTAGTATTGAGCTTCAGGAAAGCAACAAATCGGCTCGGACCATGTTTTTCCCTCGTCGGATGAAAAGCAGAGCCACGGTCGGCAGTCGTCCAGAGCGAATTTTCTCAAATAGAAAAGGGCGATTCTTCCGTCCTGGAGACGCAACAGCGAGACGGACATTACGTTCAGTCCGCCGTTCATTTTCACGATAATTTGCGGTTCGCTCCATGTTTTGCCCTCGTCTGAGGAGTAGATTCCCGCCAGATTTGCGTGAGCGTGATCGTTGGCGGAGGAGCCAAAATATTTGGAGTAAATGAACAGGATTCTTCCGTCTTTCAGGCGAATGAAGTCTCCTTCGCTGTTTCGCGGATTATCGGGGCCGGGAGGAAGTTCCAGAACTACTTCGCGTTCCATCGCGACGGAAAGCGGAAATTCAGTTGCCGTCAGAGTTAAATTTAGGCTGAACGTTAGCAACGCGACGAAAAAAAGGGCTGTTTTCGATAATGGAATCATATTAACGTCCTTAATGTTTTTTGCGAGGGGGGAAATAAAGACGGTTTGTTGAACGTTATGCGATTGGGAATGGGAAAGCGACGACTTCATTCAGCGAGTCGGCTTCAAGAGCGATCATGATCAGGCGATCCAGTCCAACTGCGGTTCCGGCGCATTTGGGGAATCCGAAGTCCATTGCCGCCAGGAGCCGACTTTCGCCAGGAAGTTCTTCCTTGCCGTCCAGACGGCGCAATCGATTCGTTTCGGCATTACGTCGGCGAAGTTCCGTTGGATTTGAAAGTTCATGGTATCCGTTCGCCAATTCGATTCCGTTTACGTAGAGTTCAAAACGTTCGGCAACAGCTCCTCGCGCGACGGCTAAAGCCGCTTGAGACGCCGGATAATCGTAAAGAATAACCGGTTTCTCAAATCCGAGTTTCGGCTGGATACGCTCTCCCAGAAGAAAGTCGAGCCAATCGTCCCTGTCGGCATTTTCAGAAACATCAAAGCCTTCGGGAACGACCATTTTTTCCGTTTTTGCGACCTGAATCATTTCAGAAATAGAGGCCGTCAACGGATCAAGCCCCAAAATTTTCTGAAACGCTTCCGAATAGGAAATCCTTTCCGCCGCTCCGCGATTCAGGATTTTTTGCTGAAATTGATCCAGAAGATCCATTCCGCGGTTTAAATCGTCTCCCGGACGATAAAATTCGAGCATGGTAAATTCCGGATTATGAATTTGTCCGCATTCGTCGCGGCGGAAGACTTTGCAGATTTGAAAAATCGGTACGTTCCAAGCCGTAACCAGCCGTTTCATGGCGAATTCCGGCGAGGTTTGGAGAAAATATCGTTTTCCCGCTTCCACAAGCGACATGGGATCAAGATAGCGGTCTACTACCGTATCGGCGCTGAGAACGGGCGTTTCTACTTCCAGGAAACCAAGCTCCTCAAAAAAGACGCGCGTACGGCGTATGATTTCCGCCCGTCGTCGAATCATTTCCAGAGAGGCGGAAGGACGAAAATTACGTTTGGCGATTATTTCAGGCGTTGTTTCCGCCTTGAAACAGGAACTGGACATGGTTTTTCCGAAGGGTGAACAAATTTTAATCTTGATTTTTTTCAGGGCGCATACGAGCCATTATCAGAGCGCATGTTCTTGCGTCTTCCAGCGCGTCGTGGCTTTGAAATTTGATATCGTAAAAGTCCGCGATGGAACCAAGGCGGTAATTCTGAAGTTTAATCTTCAGAACGTTCGGAAAATAGGAACGCGCTTTTCGGCAGGAACATTCCCATGCGTTTCCAATTATCGGCAGGTTAAAATACGTCAGGCAACTAAACAGTACAGAACGGTCAAACGGGGCGTTATGCGCAACAAGAACAGAGTCGCTGATGAAATCGCGGATTTTTTCCCAGTAAACGTCAAACGTTCCGTAAGAACGCGCAATATCGGGCGTGATTCCATGAATGTCGATGAAATCCGAACGGAAAAACATGACGGGCGGTCTGATAAAAGTGTGAAATTCTTCCGTTATTTTTCCATCGATACAGCGGACCAGTCCCACGCTGCACGCGCTGTTTCGATTGGTATTAGCCGTTTCAAAGTCAATGGCGACAAAATTATGAAGTTGATTTTGAGTTGTTTTTGACAAATAATTCTTTCCTCCGATTAAACGTCAGAAAATCCGAAATGGAGCAGGGGGGAGCGCCTCCTGTTCCATTCGTAAAATTCGGTCGGAAATCCGGTCAGAACCATGCGGCGGTGAATCCGCCGTCAACGCTGACTTTCGCGCCGGTGACGAATTTTCCCGCGTTCTTTGAGAGAAGCAGAAGAGCCGTTCCAATGAGTTCGTCTGGATTGCCGTAACGTTTCATCGGCGTGTGTCCCATGATATTGGCGACGCGCTGTTCGTCAAGGAGTTTTCGATTCTGTTCCGCCGGGAAGAAACCGGGGCAAATCGTGTTGCACCGAACGTTCTGAAGCGCGAGGTCCTGCGCGATATTTTGAGTCAGATTCATGACTCCCGCTTTACTGGCGGCGTAACCGAAGACTCTGGAGAGTGGAAGGAGGGACGTGACGCTGCCGAAATTCAGGATAGCGCCGCCCCCATTTTCCGCCATGTGTTTCCCGAAGATCTGGCAGGTGTTAAAGGTCCCTTTCAGATTGATGTTCATGATGAGATCCCAACGTTCTTCAGGGTAGTCGAGGAAATTACTTCCGAAATTAACTCCCGCCGCGTTGACCAGGCAGTCGACTTTACCATTGATAGCCGCGGAAACGTTGAGGGCCGCGGTAATGGAGTCGCGACTGGTCACGTCGATGAGGGTCCAGGAGGCTTTTCCGCCCAGTTCGCAGATCTCTCCGCAGCGTTTAACGCAGGGATCCTCCGCGACGTCGGCGATAACTACGTGAGCTCCGGCCTGAGCCAGGCCGCGGGCAATTGCTCCGCCCAGTTCGCCGGCGCCGCCGACGACGACTGCAACCTGACCGTCGAAGCCGAATAAACTCTGAAGGTATTCTTGAGTTGTCATTTGATTCTCCGTAAATAACGTGAAGGTTCTTCCGTATGCCGACGTAACGGTTTCCGGCGTAGCGGAAGGGGTTTCTATTTTCGTCAAATAGAAAGAAAAAAGTTTGGTAAATATATTAAATTCCGAAGTATAGAACCAGTCGGTGACGGTTCCGGTAATAGTCGATTTGCTCAAACATTTCTTCGTATTTGTGAATTCCCGGAATGACCAGAGGTTCTTTCAGGCCCGTCGTGGTTTTGAAACGGATTTTAATCGTCCCCGTTCGAATGATCCGTTGCCAGATGGATTGACGCAGCGTGACCTGAATGACGTCGGCGAGCTGGAAACTCTCAATCTTCTGGTTGAAAAGGCCGTGAGTGAACTGGAAATAGTCCTGCGTTAGTTCGTATTCCATAAATCTACGGCGGAAGAGAAGGATTCCAAAAAGAACGACGCCGTAAATGGTAAAGCCGAGCTTGCCAAGGATGACGATTGGCCAGGCCAGTTCTTGGAATATTAATGCGCCCGGCAACTCTATCCAATAGAGTAATTCGAAGCAATGAATAACCCAAATTAGCGTAAGGATCGCGATACTGAATATGCAGACGAAAAATTCTCCCCGCAGGTCGCGTCTGTTTTTCTCTTGAGCGACGCGTTCAACCGTGTTGGAAAAGGATATCATTTTCTTCGGTAACTTGGCGACGTCGAGAAAGCGCCAGATAAGCGTCAGGAACAGCCAAACGAGGTAGAGCGCGAAAGGAGCCGCGCCAATAAGCGTGAAGATGGTTTCCAGCGCCAGCGGCGTCTTAACCCCTTGAAGGTTTCCGAGGACGGTGAAGATAACGAGACCGCCCAGAAATATGCCGGCTTCGTCGACCATGTCGCGCGGCGAGTACCACCAGGTAAAGGTTTTGTCCGTGGGACGTGGAAAATTCTGTTCCAGATATCGCTTTAAAAGCGTTTTTTGTTCTTCAACAGTTTGATACATGATATTCCTCTGGATTTCTTATTGCGCAATCTGTTTCAATACTCGACGACCAATCAGGTGACGGATAAACAAACGGTATTGATTGATCAGGTCCTTAACCTCTTCCGGATTTTTGAGTCCGCGCAGGATTACGATGTTGTCCATGGCGTCGGCAACGTCGGAGACGTCGTCCATTAGCCCCTGGTCGCGAATACGCAGCTCAATCGTTCCGATTTTCAACATGCGCTGCCAGAGGTTGCGCTTGATATTGACCTGCGCAACGTCCCAGATTGCGATTTTGTGCACTTCGGTAACGAGCAGGCCGGACTTGGAAATAATGTGCGTCGGCGTTAATTTGTAGTAAGTGCAGTATTTATCGAATACCACGTGAAGGAGAAGGTTCAACGCGTAACCCCAGACGCAGAGGCTGAAGTTAACGACCAGGGACGTCCTTAAAAATTTGACGAAACTCTGAATCAGAGAACGCTTCAACGCAGAGGCCGATTCCACGGTGTTCCGGTTCGTTTCAGACAAGGCGGTTTCGTTGGTTACGGCATTGACCGACGCCGCGCTGTTTTGCGGCGAGGGGGCGTTTGTCGGCGAAACGTCGTTTGCCGCCGCCAAATCGTTGGTTTCGGTCAAACCGGAGGTGGAAACGGAAGGCGAGATTTCCGCCGGGAGCGTTTCGATTTCTGAATCGGCTGGAACGGACGCGTCCGCGTCTGGTTCAGAAGTCGCGTTGGTTTCCGGGAGCGTGTTGAGCTGGATTGCGTCGGTTCTCGTGTTCGCGTTGATTTCCGGAATCGCGTTGGTTTCCGGAATCGCGTTG
>CAZWOV010000032.1:6494-13474 GCA_964635645.1 uncultured Planctomycetaceae bacterium
GGTTCTCGTGTTCGCGTTGATTTCCGGAATCGCGTTGGTTTCCGGAATCGCGTTGATTTCCGGAATCGCGTTGATTTCCGGAATCGCGTTGATTTCCGGAATCGCGTTGGTTTCCGGAATTGCGTTGATTTCCGGAATTGCGTTGATTTCCGGAATCGCGTTGGTTTCCGGAATCACGTTGGTCTCCGGAATCGCGTTGGTTTCAGCGTTTTCTGAAACTTCCGTCGCTTTATCTGAGTAGAAAGTAAAACATTCGGCGACGCGGCACAAAAAGACAGTACAGAACAAAAGGAAAATCAGGAACTTGAGAATATCGTATTCGTAACGGAACCTGAAACGCGTATTCTTGGGATTATCGCTCTCCGTGTTGTCTTTCGCATTCTTTTCTGCTTTAGCCGCCCCGATCGTTTTGTCAAGACGATTTTTTCTAATGGAGGTAAAAAGAGAAAGCCCGGAAAAGATGATAGTGTGATAGACGACGCCAATTCCAAACAGAACGGTAATGACGAGATAAAAAATTTGATTGCGGGGCGAGGTCCAGATAAGATCAAACCAGACCGCGATAAAAATTAACGCCCAGAAAAACTCGTCGGTTAAATCGCGGATGGAGTAATGCCACACGTATTCTTTTTCGGGAAGAAAAGAATTCGGATCGTGCGGAATGTTTTCCTGAGTATTTTCGGAAATTGGTTCGGGAGACGTTTGAGAAAGCGTTTGCGGCGTTGCGTTCGGCGCGGCGTTTTGTTCCGCTTGCTCTGCTTGCTGGAAATGCTCCGCTTGTTCCGGAACCGTTTCCGGTTTGGTCTCCGACGCGGCGTTCATAGATTCGTCCGTTTCTGCAGAGCTGGAGGCAACCTGCTTGGCGTCCGGCGTTTTTGCCGATTCGCATGCACCCGGCGCAAACAGGGAATCCGATTGAGAATCGTTTGAATCGAAAGTTGATTGCGGAGTCTCTTCTGTTCCGGCGTTAACTAATGAATCTTCAGGAATATTTTCGTTTGACATGGCGTTCTCTCTTAACTGATTTTCTGGATTTAACGCAGGCGATTGACATTTTCTCAAACCCATAAAAATATTTTAACATTTTTTTCGTTATTATCAAGGCTTTACGGTAAATATTTTGAATTTTTTTTATTTTTTACTCAAAATTGACCAAAAAGGAGGAATTTCCTTTTCCGGAAAGGCAGAAAAACCGTAATAAAAGATAGGAGATATTCTAAAAAAATTAATTTAAGTTATTTAGGCGCGCAAGAGGTAGAAAATGAAATGTCCGATCTGTCATTGCGACAATGATCGCGTGATTGATTCCAGAGCGTGCGACGATGGATTTGGAATTCGCCGCCGTAGGGAATGTCAGCGCTGTAATCACCGTTTTACGACTTACGAAAGGATAGAACGCGCAGTCATTAAAGTTGTTAAAAGGGATGGAACCCGTGAAGTTTTCGATCGTCAGAAGTTGAAGATGGGTTTGGAGATCGCGTGTCGAAAACGTCCGGTAAAAGACGAACAGATAGAAGAAATCCTGACGTTCGTGGAAAATGAGATTGAAAACAGATATGATTCCGAGGTTGAGAGTCAGTATCTTGGAGAAATTCTGAAAGATAAGCTTTTTCATCTCGACCAGGTTGCGTTCGTTCGATTTACCAGCGTTTATCGGCAGTTTAACGACGTAAAGGACTTTATGGAAGTTTTGAAACCGATGCTTACTGAAAAAAAATAAAGCGGCGTTTATTTCATACGAAACTTTGTGAAGTTTCTTCTTTAGCGGATTTCGCCAATAGGGCGGGACGGCGGTCGGCAGTTTAAATTTTGACGCGCGGGAGTGAATGAACGGTTCGTTGTTTTTTGATGTTTGGACGAACGTTTGAATCGTGGTTTCGGCGAAATTAAAGGCGATAGAATCGTATTGTTCGGAAAACAGGTTTTATTCGTATTTTACGGAGTATTCTATTAACTCCGGATTTTCTGAAAGTGAACATTGCGCCAGTAAAAAGGATTTTGATTTGCGGAAAACCGCATCTTCCTATCTTAACAAGCACAATATGTTGCGGTTGATTTTGTTAGTTTTTCAATATGTTGAAAGACTCTTGATTTTTTTTCTCAAGCGGTTATACTTCCTGACAATCTGCACTTCTGGGCGGCTTAAGGCCGTTTGAAAGGAACAAGGGTGAGCCTATCGCGTAAACAATAACTTAAAAACCGACACGGAGAATTTTCAATTCAGCACATTGGCGCATTTTCTGTAAAAGTAAGTCGCCGGGGAACGATTGGATTGTGCTGCGCGTGTTTTTCGGAGGATACGGTCTTTCATGGATGAATGTCGCCGTATTGCATTCGGAATCGGGTGATTTGGGGAATTGCGGGAAACCGTCGCGTTGGTCACAGGCATTTAACAGGAGGAATTTAAATGCAATTCGGAAAAAAACCGGTTATTGGAATCAATGCAGATTTTGTTGAAGCCAAGGGGGACAAAGAGGCTTTCAGTTACGTCTGGTCCGGTTATTACGAATCGATTTTGCGATCAGGAGGGATTCCGGTTATCCTTCCTCCGATGGAGAATGAAGACGAGTTGCGTCAAATTTTGAATCATCTGGATGGAATTGTTCTTACCGGCGGCGGGGATCTTGATTCGCGCCGCGACGGCTATGTTCTTCATTCAACCGTTCGTCCCATGCCCGTTCGCCGCGAGAACTTTGACCGTATGCTCATGCGCGTCGTTGCGGAGATTAAACTTCCGGTTTTAGCGATCGGCGCGGGAATGCAGCTGCTTAACGTCACGATGGGCGGATCGCTTTTCTTTCATATTCCAATTGATCTTCCTAAAGCGATGCCGCATTTTGACCGTTATTCTCCTATTCACCGTCATAGGCTGAAAGTTATGCCGGGGACTCTGATGGAGAAAATTTACGGCGATTCGGAAGTTCGCGTTTGTTCCCGTCATCACATGGCAATTAATGAAGTGGCTCCTGGGTTCATCGTTTCCGCAAAATCTCCCGACGGCGTTATTGAAGCGATTGAGTCCGATATTGACGGTTGGTTTGTCGTTGCGACTCAATTTCACCCTGAAAGTGCGAAAGCAACCGCGCTTGACCTGCGTATTTTTGAGGAATTTATCGAAGCGGTCGGGGGCGTCCCGTACGAATTTTCGCTTGTCGCCTGATTTTCCGCGGCCTTTTTCTTTGTCGCATGAATGAAGAGAGACGCGCCTGATTTTCAGTTTTCGTGCGCATTAAAAAAAGAAGAAGAGAGGATTTCCTTTTTTCTTCTTTTTTTGTTAAATTTATTCTTTTTTTAACATTCTATCTTGACATTTGGAACGCGCGAATTAAAATGAGAAAACGTATGGGGAGAATCCGATATTGATTTCAGAAGAAGATTTTCCATTCAGAGTCGTTATGTTTTGCGCTTTTTAATATGTTATGCCGTCCGAATCGATCGACCTTCAGCCGTATTTGAAAAATTTTCAACTGTCGGATTTTCGACCGGGACAGGAAGAAATTAGTCGAACAATTCTTGAGGGACGCGACACGCTGTGCGTAATGCCGACGGGCGGCGGAAAAAGTCTTTGTTATCAATTGCCCGCGCTGGTTTTGTCTGGAACGACTCTTGTCGTTTCGCCGCTTATTGCCCTGATGAAGGATCAGGTGGATTCGCTTGCCGCGTTGGGGATTCCGGTTTCGTTTATTAACGGAACGCTTTCGTATGAGGAACAGATCAGTCGGATGGATCGACTGGTTGCCGGCGAGTTCCGTTTAATGTACGTGGTTCCGGAGCGTTTTCGCAGTCCGCGTTTCGTTACGGCGGCAAGGAAGTCGAAACTGTCGTTGCTGGCGATCGACGAAGCGCACTGCGTGAGTCAATGGGGGCATGATTTTCGACCGGATTACGCCAGACTGGGCTATTTTCGGAAAGAAATCGGGGATCCTCCTGCGATTGCTCTTACTGCGACTGCGACGGACGTTGTGCGTCGGGATATTATCGAACTTCTTGATTTAAAGGATCCGGCGATTTTTATTCGCGGTTTCGCCCGGTCCAACCTTTATTACGAGGTAGAGTCCGTCGGCGGAGAGCAGAATAAAAAAGACGTTCTTCTTGAATTTCTTAACTCTCATCCGGGGTCTGGAATCGTCTATACTTCAAGCAGAAAGCGAACGGACGAGGTCGCGAATTTCATTAATGCGTTTTCCAATCGCCGCGCCGTAGCGTATCATGCGGGAATGAATCCGCAGGATCGAAAAGCAGTTCAGGAGGAATTCATGCAGAGGCGGAAAACCGCGTCTTCATGTTCCGTCGTTCCCTCTCCCGGTTCAGTTTCTCCGGCTAATTCAGGGTATTTGGTTGATTCGGACTTTCTGGATTTGCCAGAGAGAAACGGGAAAGCCGAAACGGCTTCTGATGGAGCTTCTTTCCAAAAGGCGGATATTGTAGTTGCGACGAATGCGTTCGGAATGGGCGTGGATAAGTCGGACGTTCGTTTTGTCGTTCACTATAATATGCCCGGTTCGCTTGAGGGGTATTATCAGGAGGCGGGCCGCGCGGGCCGCGACGGTTTGCCGTCGCATTGTCTTCTGCTGTTCAACTACGGAGACCGAAGAACGCAGGAGTTTTTTATCGAGAGTTCCTATCCTTCGCGCGACGTCGTTCAGAAGGTTTACTCCTATCTGTGTTTTCAGGGAGATCGGATTATTGAGAAAACGCAGCAGGAGATTCGCGAGGAACTGGAGTTAAGCGGGTGCGGAGCGGACGCTATTGGAGCGAGCGAGAAACTGCTTGAATCGGCCGGGGTATTGGAGCGTCTTGACGCGTCGGAGAATTACATTTCGCTGCGAATTGATTCTTCCTGGGAACAGGCGGGAAACTTTCTCTCGAAAAACGCTAAAAATCAGATTAAGATATGGGATGCGGTTTACCAGATTATCGACGGGCGGTTTGATGAAATGGTTTACTGCACGATCGAAGATCTCGAACGTAGGACGGGCCTGAAAACTCTTTCCATTACGGTTGGATTGCGCGAGTTGAATCGTCATTCTTTTTTTACCTATATCCCCCCGTTTCGCGGCAGAGCGCTCCGCATGGTTCCGATAAATCCCGAGACGGAAGAGAACTCGGAGAATTATCGGCCCCGTTTCCCGAAATTCAGCGACCTGAAAATTGATTTTGATCTTCATGAGCGGCGCAAGGCGGCGGAATATGAACGGCTTGATCTTGTCTGTGGTTTTGCGACGGCGCAGACGTGCCGTCAGGCGAAGATACTGGAGTATTTTGGAGAAAAGAACGTTGGAACGTGCGGACATTGCGATAATTGTTCCGCGCATGGTATTCGTGAAAATACGATTATCGACAACACGACGACGAACTCTTCCGGTTTCCGTAATACCGAGGCTCCGCCGACGATCGTGAGTCATTCCGGAACGTCTCCGACGTACGGATCGTCTGAAAATTTCGGTTTTCAGGGAGGGATTTCGGCGTTTGCCGCGGGTGAAATTCAAACGTTTGCGGCCGCTACGCCGCAATTGACGGAGCTGGTGCGTATTATTCTCAGCGGGTTGGCGCGTATTACGGTTGAACGTCGTTTTTCGTGCGGTAAAAACTTGCTCGCTCAAGTTCTGTGCGGTTCGTCGTCGCAACGAATTTCCGAGTTGAATCTTGATTCGATTACGACCTACGGAAAACTTTCCGCCTATCAGCAGAAAGACGTCGTTCCGATGATTGAGGCTCTCTCTAACGCCGGGCTTATTCGGCAGGAACAGCGCGGGAACGGACGCTACAGTCGGCCGGTTCTGGTTCTTTCAGAACGGGGAAACTCCGTCATGCGCGGGACGCGTCCGTTGGATTTTGTGCCGCAGTTTCCCCGCCGGATTCTGGAACGTCTTGGGGTTTTTCAGCGGTCGCCTTGTTCATCGCCTCCGGCTGCTTTGCTAACTTCTTCGTTTACTTCCGGCGTGTCCGTTTCGGCGGAGTCTTCTCCTGTTCCGAGGGCGGGTTCCGTTTCGCCAACGGGGCTTCCTCCGGGAATGGGTTCCGTTTCGTTAATGGGGATTCCGCAGGGAACGGGTTCCGTTTCGCCAACGGGGCTTCCCCCGGGAACGGGTTCCGTTTCGCCAGCGGGGCTTCCCCCGGGAACGGGTTTTGTTTCGTTAATGGGGATTCCGCAGGGAACGGCATCCGCGGCGCCGTTTTCGGCGATTTCGCAGTCGTCTTCCCGAAAACCGTTTACGAAGGAAGAATTGGAGGAAAAAAGCGATTATTTTTGGACGATTTACCTTCTGGAACATCATTTTTCACTCGACGAGTGCGAGCGTATTCGCAATATGACGCGTTCGGAGTTGCTTCAGGACGTTCTTCATGCTATGGAGGACGGCGTATCCGTTCGAAGACAGTGGATTTTTTCTTCCGAGAGATGGCAGACCATTCGAAAAACCTGTGAAAACGGCATGGCGCAGGACGGAAATTTTGAGGGACTTTGCGATTCGGGGCAGTCTAACGCCGTGAATATGCTGGAAATAATGATTTACGGACAGATGAATAAGCGGCTTGGGTGAGTCCGACGTTTGTTTGAGTTAAGGCCGCTTGCCCGCTTGGCCGTTTGAATCGTTTTGACGCAGAAATTATTGTGGTTGCGTTTCAGACGCGTGTCTTCAGTCCTCGGCGGCGTTTGGAAATTTTGACGTGAACATAGTTCCCGCCTTTTTAATTTATCAGGAAGATTCTCATGACTGGAAAATTTATTTTATTTTTGTTTGCGGCGGCGGTAATTTGCCATTCTTCGTTGTCTGCTCAGGAAAAAGCTCCAAAATATCCGGACGACGTATTGTTTTGCATCGGCAAGCCGGATATGAATCCCGGAGAATTTAAGTTTTTGCCCGATTGGGCCGCTTTAGCGGCAAAGGTTCCGGATAAGACGCAGGCCGTTCCGTTACTTAAATTTGTCCTTGGCGGGCGTACGGATGCAGACTGGTCTCCCTGGCTGTGGTCTACGG